>CAZADK010000188.1:0-7754 GCA_964483855.1 uncultured Rhodoferax sp. | reverse complement strand
GGTTTGAATTGCACAACTGCGCGGCCACGGGCCGCGCTCACTGCGTACCGCCGCCCTTTGGGCCGCGCTGCCGAGCGCCTTCGGGCGGCCATGCGGCGCTCACGCCACCACCGCCACCCGCGCAACCAATCGTTCGGTTCCGCGAACCAGGCCCGCGAGCGGCTCCATGCGGCGGCGTGAAGCAACGCCCAGCACGTGTTGCAAGGCCGCTTCCGGATGCGGGAAACCCAGGATCTCGACCGCGTCGCGGAGCCATCGCGAAACGCATCCACATGTCAGGCTTCCTGCGCTGCGAAGAAGGCCTGCAGCGCCTCGGCCGTTTGTGGCGCCGCATGTTCGGGGAACCAGTGCCCGCCAGGCACCGTCCCCACGCGCAGGTTGGCGCAGCGTGCCCGCCATTGCGCCTCGATGTCCATCAGCGTGCGCATCAAGCCGTCGGCCCCCCAGACCGCCAGGGTCGGACAGGCCAGCTTGACGTGCAGATCCGCTTCGTCATGCTCCAGGTCGAGGCTGGCCCCGGCACGGTAGTCGCAGCAGGACGCGTGGATCATCGCCGGGTTGCGCCAGCAGCGCCGGTACTCGGCCAGCATGTCAGGGTCGAAGCTGTCCAGCCCCTTGCCACCCGTGGCCACCAGGCAACTCTCGAAGTAGAAGTCGGGGTCAGCGCCGATCAGACGCTCGGGATACGGCGTCGGTTGCGGCAAAAAGTACCACTGCCAGTAGGTCGAGGCGATCTTCTTGTTGGTCTGGTGGTAGAGCGCGTGGGTGGGCACCAGGTCGAGCACGGTGAGCGAGCGCACCTGTTCGGGCCAGTCCAGTGCCATACGGTGCGCCACGCGGCCGCCGCGGTCATGGCCCACCACATGGAAACGCGTGTGCCCCAGCGCCTGCATCAGCGCCACCTGGTCCGCCGCCATCGCGCGGAAGGAATAGTTGGAGTGGTCAGGCAGCCCGGCCGGCTTGGACGAGTCGCCATAACCACGCAGGTCGGCACAAACCACTGTGTAGCGCGATGTGAGCAGTGGCGCCAGCCGCGCCCACTCCGTCAGGGTTTGCGGGTAGCCGTGCAGCAGCAGGACGGCATCCCCCTGCCCCGCAAACACGCAATTGATCGTGACATCGCCAACCGCCACTTGGCGGCGCGTGAAGCCTTCAAACATCGGTGTCTCCTGGAGCGGCCCGGATCAGGCCAGCGTGGTGCGGAACATCAGGCGACGGTTCCGCGGGGCGTCCATCGCTGCAATGTCGTAGTCAAGGGGGGCGTAGTGCATGGTGCAACGGTTGTCCCACATGACTACATCGCCCGGCTGCCAGCGGTGGCGGTAGGTGTAGGCTGGGCGCGAAGACAGCGCGAACAGGTAGTCCAGCAGGGGCGCGCTGTCTGCCACGCTCCAGCCCTCGAAGTGGTCAACCATCTGCTCGCTCACGAACAGGGTCTTGCGGCCGGTGTCCTGGTGCACGCGCACCACCGGGTGCCAGGTGCCGTTGAGCCGTTGCAGTTCCGCCTCCTCGATGGTGGTGAAGGGCTTGCGCCCGGCACTGGCCAGCGTGCGCGAGCTGAACAACGAATGGAAGGCACGCAGCTTCTCCAGCGTGGCCTTCAGGCCGTCGGACAGGGCGTCGTACACCTGGACCAGGTTGGCAAACATCGTGTCACCGCCGAACTGCGGCGCGTGCACGCAGCGCAGCAGCGAGGCGCGGGCCGGCACCGGAAGAAAGGACTGGTCCGAATGCCACTGCTGGGCCGCGTTTTCGGTCTCGGAGCGCCTGCCGTCTTTCTTGATGTTGGTCACCATGAAGATGTCGGGGTAGCCGGGTGGCGCGTTGTTGCCCAGCAAGCCGGTCTTGGCCAGCGGGCCGAAGCGCCGCGTGAAATCCAGATGCTGCTCGTGGTCGATCGCCTGGTTGCGGAACAGCAGGATGCCGCGCTCGCCCAGCAGCTGCCAGAGCGCCTGGATCGTGCCCTCTGCAATGGCAGCGCTGTGGCACAGGTCCAGCCCCGAAATCTCCGATCCGGTGCGCCAGGACAACGGACGGGCGTCAAAGTGGGTTCTGTCCGACATGGCAGCGGGGCGGATGGCGGTGGTTTGCATGGTGCCTGCCACCAGCTCAGGCCAGTGTGGACCGGTACATCAAGCGGTGGTTCTCCGGCTGGTCCATGGCCGCGAAGTCGTAGTCCAGCGGCGCGTAATGCTGGGTGCAGCGGTTGTCCCACATGATCAGGTCGCCCGACTCCCAGCGGTGGCGGTAGGTGTTGGCCGGATGCTCGATCTGCTTGCAAAGGTAATCGATCAGCGGCTTGCTCTCGGCGACTGTCCAGCCGTCGAAGTGGTCGATCATCTGGTCGCTGATGTACAGGCACTTGCGCCCGGTATCGGGGTGCACCAACACCACAGGATGCAGCGCACCCTCGACCTTCACCACCTCGTTCTCGTTCAGCGGCTTGCGGTTGGTCATCACCAGGCAGCGCGTGTTGAGCAGCGTATGAAAGGCGTTGAGCGACTGCAGCGTAGCCTTGAGGCCGTCGGACAAGCTCTCGTACACCGCATAGGTGCTGCTGAACATCGTGTCGCCACCGTTCCGCGGTGCGATGTCGCAGCGCAACATCGACGCGCGGGCCGGCACCGGCAAAAAGGATTGGTCGGCGTGCCACTGCTGGGCCGCGTTCTCGGTTTCGGAGCGCGCGCCATTGGACTTGATGTTGGTGACGGTGAACAGGTCCGGATAACCGGGCGGCGCATACCGGCTGGTCATGCCGGTTGCAGCCAGAGGGCCGAAGCGGCGGGTGAACGCCAGGTGCTGGTCGTGGTTGAGGCCCTGGCGGCGAAACAGCAGGATGCCGCGTTCGCCGAGCAGGCGCCACAAGGCACGGATCGTTTCCTCGGACATCTCGTCGCTGCGCTTGAGATCCAGGCCACTGATGTCGGCGCCAAGCCGAAACGACATCGGGCGGGATTCGAACACCGGTTTGCCCGTGCGCGCGGCCGGCGTGCTGGCTTGCTGGACTGCTTGCATGATGGTTCTCCTTGAGGTGACGCTAATTGGGTAGGCGTGCAATGACCCGCGTGCCGTCGAAGTTGTCCCGGCCCTTGCGCCGGATCAGGTCCCAGGTGACATCCAGGTAGTTGGCGCGCGCCAGCACCGACTTGACGTGGACACACATGTCCGGCGGCATGACCGGCGTGTGCGCAGGCAGCGTGACATCCAGCCGCGCCGCATAGTCCAGCGTCACGTGCAGCGCGCAGGCACTGGCAAGGTCCTTGCCGATGGTGATGGCGCCGTGCCAGGGAATGATGATGGCCACGTCGTCCTGGCGCAGCGCGGGGCCGATGGATGCAAAGTCGTCGTCTGGGCTCACGCAGGTATGGCCATCGAAATAGGTGCACAGGTTGTGCAGGTTGCGCACCGGCCGGCCGAAGGCCGACTGCGCCGTCAGCCAGAAGCCATGGGTGTGCACGATCGCCTGCACGTCATCACGCTGCTTGTAGATGCCGTGGTGGAAGGTCTGGCCCAGACTGACCAGGGTTTCGCACTCCAGCACAGTGCCGTCGAAATCCAGCAGCGCGATGTCCTGCTCGCGCATCTCCTCGAAGCTGCGGTCGAAGGCATTGATGTAAAACTGCCGCTTGCCCGGCACACGCACCGAGACATGCCCGCCGATGTTCGGGCCCAGCCCGTAGGCGGCCAGTCCGTGCACGGCCTCCAGCACTTGGGCGCGCAAGGATATTTCGCTCATCGGGACGCCTCCGGGTCGGTCAATGTGCGGCCACGGCCGGGCTCTTGCCAGCCTGGCCCAGGTAATGGGCGATCACGTCGGGGTCGCGGGCCAGTTCAGCGCTCGCGCCCTGGTGGACGATCCTGCCCTGCTCCAACACAAACGCATGCTGGGTTGAACGCAGCGCGGCGCGGGCGTTTTGCTCCACCAGCAGAATCGTCAGGCCTTCGCGGTTGAGTTCTCGCAGGGCATTGAGCACCTGCTTGGCGAGCAGCGGCGACAGCCCCAGGCTGGGTTCGTCGAGCAGCAGCACGCGTGGCGCGCCCATCAGCGCGCGGCCGATGGCCAGCATCTGCTGCTGGCCGCCGGACAGCGAGCCAGCTCGCTGCTGGCCACGCTCTTCGAGGATCGGAAACAGGGTGTAGACACGGCGCAGGTCGTGGGTCGGCTTGCGGCCGTGCAGCGCGGTCACACCCAGTTGGAGGTTTTCGAGCACGGTCAACTCGCCCAGAATCTGCCGGCCCTCGGGCACCTGCAGCAGTCCGGAACGCGAGATTTTGAAGGCCGCCTCGCCGGTGATGTCGCGCCCCTCGAGCTTGATAGTGCCACTGGTGGTGCCGAGAATGCCACTGATGCAATTGAGCAGGGTCGACTTGCCAGCGCCGTTCGGGCCGATGATGGCCACCATCTCGCCCTTCGGGACATTCACGGAGACGCCGTGCAACACTTCGTTGCCGCTGTAACCGGCGTGCAGGTCCTTGATTTCAAGCATCTTCGTCGTCTCCCAGGTAGGCTTTCACGACCACAGGGTCATTGACCACCTTCTCGGCGCTGCCCTCGGAGATCAAAATGCCACTGTCGAGCACGTAGACGTAGTCGCACAGGCTTGTCACAAACCGTATGTTGTGCTCGATCAACAGCACCGCCATGCCCTGCCCTTCAGTGGCCAGCTTACGGAAGATCTCGCCCAGTTTGGCGGCCTCGATCTCGTTGATGCCGGCCACCGGTTCGTCGAGCAGCAGCACCTCGGGTTGGAGCGCCAGCGCGCGCATCATCTCGACCCGGCGCTGGTCTCCGTACGACAGAGCCCCGGCCGGATAATCGGCATATTTGGTCATGCCGAAGCGGTCGAGCAGGTGGTACACCTCGTCGCGGAAACGCCGGGTCTCGGCACGCGAGGATGGCAAACCGAACAACTGCGACACCAGTGATGCCTTCTGGTGCCGGTACATGCCGATCATCACGTTGGCCACGACGGTGGCGTCCGGCAGCAGGCGGATCGTCTGGAACGTGCGCGCGAGGCCGGCACGGGCCACCTCATGGCGCGGCGCCTCGGTGAGGTCGATGGTGCCGAACTTGATGCTGCCCGAACTGAGCTTGTAGACCCCGGTGATCAGATTCACGACCGTGGTCTTGCCGGCGCCGTTGGGCCCTATGAGGCCGGTGATCTTGCCGCGTGCGATTTCCATGTCGAACGGGGTCACGGCCTGCAAGCCGCCGAAGCGCTTGCCCACCCCTTTGAGCACCAGTGAACTCATGATCCGGCCTTCGGCTTGAGCATGCCAGCCCGGATCAAGCGGCGGTTGTGCAGTTTCATGGCGATGGTGTCGTAGACGCCAAACGGCAGGAAGGCCATCACCAGCACCAGCAGCAGGCCATAGACCGCCTGCCGGTAGTCGGCCAGCGGCCGGAAGATCTCGGGCAGCAGCACCAGGATGGTGGTGCCGACCAGCGGGCCCCATACCGCCCGTCGCCCGCCCAGCACCACCGCCGACAGCGTGGCGATCAGGATGCTGAAACCAAACTGCTCGGCCGTGAGGCTGAAGTTGCGCAGCGCGTCGAGCCCGCCAAACAGGCCGGCAATCGCGCCCGACAGCGCGAAGGACAACACGTGGTACTTGGTCGGGTTGACCCCCAGCGACGCCGCCACGGGCGTATCCTGGCGCATGGCGTCGAAGGCCCGCCCGATACCGCCCTTGCCCAGCACGATCAGCAAGGCCATGGTGGCAACCATCGCAATGAACAGCATCCACGGTGTCACCACCCTCGGAATGTTGTGAAAGCCCAGCGGCCCGCCGGTGAGGTCCTCGAAGAAGAGGATCAGCGCCACCAGGATCTCGACGAATGCCAGCGACGCAATCGCCTGGTAGACACCGCGCAAGCGCGCCAGCGGGGCCGACAGCAGCAACCCGCTCAGCAGGCCGAGCAACACGCCACAGAACACCCCCAGCGCCGGATGCCAACCGGCCTTGACAGTCAAAATGGCGGTGCAGTAGGCGCCCAGGGCCGCAAAGCCTGAAGTTGCCACGGAAAAGGTGCCAGCGCGAAACACAATCGCCTGGCTCAGCGCATAACCCGTCCCGATGAAGATCAGGTCGAGCAGCGGATAGTGGGGAGCAATGAGATCCAGCATGGTGGGAGTGCCTATGGCCTAGACGCGTTTGGTCGCCGATTCCGGCATGCTCTGCGCAAACAGGCCATCGGGGCGCACCATCAGGATCACGAACAGCAGAGAGAAGATCATGGCGTCCACCAGTTGCGGTTGCAGGTAGGCGCCCGACAGCGATTGCAGCAGCCCCAGCACCAGCCCGCCGACCAGCGCCCCGGGCACACTGCCCAGGCCACCCAGGATGATCGCGACGAACGCTTTCAGCAGGAACGGCTCACCCATCATGAACTGGATCGAATTGAAGGCCAGGCCGACCATCACGCCCGCCGCACCGGCCAGCGCACCCGACAGAAAGAAAGTCTGGTAGAAGATCGCATTCGGGTTGACACCCAGCAGCTGTGCTGCACGGTAGTTGCCCGCCACCGCACGGATCTGCCGGCCCTGGGGCGTACGGTAAAGGTAATACGCCATCAGCACCACTATCAACACCGCCACCCCCAGCATCAGCAACTGCAACATCGTCACCCGCAGGCCCAGCACCACGATCGCATCGATGGGCACCGTGCCAAACGGAAACCGCATGGTCTCTGTCTTCGACACATACTGTCCGATGCTCAGAATGATCAGGCTCGCACCGATGCTGGAGATCACCGACGCGAGCTCCGCATCGGCCAGCGCGAGCTTGCGCAAGGGCTTGAACGCGATCACCTCGACAAAGATGGATACCAGTCCGGCGCCTACCATCGCCACCGGCAAAGCGATCCAGATCGGCAGGCCGACGCGCACCGCGAACAGGCCGACGAAGGCGCCCGCCATGAACACCGCGCCATGCGCCATGTTCATGATGCGGTGGATGCCGAAGATGAGGGTGAAGCCGAGTGCGAACAGCGCGTAAACGCCGCCCAGGACCAAGCCGTTCAAGATTTGCTGTGCGATCATGATTTTTTGCCCACGCGGAAGGACCGCCGGCGGAACAAACCGCCAGCGGTCATCGGAGTGCCATTACTGGGGAGCGGGAACGAACTTGCCGTCCTTGACCATCAGGAAGGTGGAACCGTAAGTCGGGATCCGGTTGACGTAGCTGTACTTGCCGGTGCCGATGACGACCGGCACGTCCTTGGTCTTGGCCAGCGCATCACGAATGGCCTCCCGGGTCGGATTGGGGCCGGCAGCCTTGATGGCGGTCGCGACAACCGTCATGTAGCTGTACCCCAGCGCGGCCCAGTTGTCGGCATCCTTGCCGGTCTTGGCCTTGTAGGCGGCGGCGAATGCCTGGCCTGCAGGCGAATTGCCGCCGGGGGTCCAGTCGGAGTTGAAGACCAGGCCTTCGACTGCCGCGCCGCCGATCGAGATGAGTTGGGGCGACGACAAACCGGTCTGTCCAATCAGCTTGACGTTAGCCGGCAGGCCGGCCTGCTTGAGCTGGATCGCCAAGTTGGCAGCCGAGGGCCCGAGGGTGAACAACATCACGCAGTCCGGCTTGGCGGCCACGATACGGGTTGCCACGGTCGAGAAATCCGAATCCGCCTGCTTGATGCCGGAGCGGTCGACGATCTTCATGCCGCGCTTCTCGGTGTGCTCGACGAAGATGCGCTCGAGGTCCACATAGGCCTCGTTGTCGGTGAAGCGCACGGTGGCACAGGCCTTGAC
>CAZADK010000187.1:0-7797 GCA_964483855.1 uncultured Rhodoferax sp. | reverse complement strand
CCTGTGGCAATGTCCTGTGGCAATGTCCTGTGGCAATGTCCGGCGCCTGTCGGGCCAGCCTCAGCATCTTGTGGCGACGGGGTTGGGCTGGACAAAGCCCGACGTTTGGTGAAATACATGCGTCGGAAACGCAGTCTTCTCCGGGCCACGGGGCACGACAGTGGTTTGGAACTTCCCGGTTTGCGGTCGCGGTCGCGCTTGCTTTGCTGTTTCCGGAGGAGCCACTTTAGCTGGCCACGAAAACCGAAACCGCGACAGCCACTGGGCATCTAAACCACCCCCACCAATCTACAGGCGCCACCTGCAAGGGAGTGTCTCCAGATCTACACGAATCTGGATCGCCGTTGACACCGGCTCAACCTGACACGGAGGGTGCCCCGCACAATCAGGCCGATTTGATCGCCTAACGATCCATGAACGGCCATGAACGCATCCGCCACGGCCAGCGACTCACTTTCCGAAATGTCGGCACTTTCGGCCCAGGATGGGGCGTGAAAAACTCCGAACATGCGGTGGCTGAACAGATTCTGCCAATCGCGACCCAACGCGTACCACTCGGATACGCTTCGTGGTCGCAATCCAAACCACCGGCGTCGACCTTGCACGATATCCAGGACAGACCCGTACAAGCCCGTGCTCGCTGCAAGCCAGCCCCGGGAATGGGCTTGCCGGACCGTTGCCATCTGTAGTTCACCACTCTCGAAGTTGCGGGATTTCACCATCTGTACCTGGCGCCACAGAATTGGCCTTTGCAGCAACCACTGCAGCGCCAGAAGCAAAACGCAAATGGGGAGACAGACGATCACCAGCAACAGCGCCAGAACTCTCGAGGCGACCGGCGTTCGATCCATGGCCTTGTCAATCAGGGGCGTCAGCATCGCATCGGCCTGGGCCAGGACCGTACGAACATCCCACTTCAAGTTCTGAACCGCGTTGCCTTGAACGACAGCATGATCCAGCGTCACCCGCCCATCCACGTAAGTGTTGGGGAGCACGACCGTATGTCGAATCTCGGCACCGTCGCAGATGAATATGTCCCGGCTAAGCACCACCTTGGGGCCGAGCTGCGCAGCACCATCTACCACGCAACCCGGTCCGATCAGAACCGGCGCCGTCATCCTGGCGCTGGCGCTCACGATGGCGTCCGGACTCATGGCGCCCCAAGGCATGCGACGCCAGGATGCGGGCACCGTGTCAACCGCGCTGCAGTTGAAGGCCAGGTTCTGCGCGTCGAGCAACTCAGACGCACAGCCGGACTTTGCGAATTCGCCAACGCGTGCAAGAACACACGTGGTCGTCGTCAGCAATGCCATCGACTGCGCCATGGAGGCGCAGTCTTCATAAGCATCGTTCCTGCAAACACGCAATGCAGACTCGCTGTGCCAACCGGACCAGGACACCGCCTGCTCCATGTGCATGGCAACTCCTGGGCCCCGCAGCAACGACCGCAGAACGCGCGCTGACAGCCATTGGTGTCCGTGCCCAATGACAACAAGTTCGCCATCGGCGAAGTGGAGACCATGAAGCACCTTGTACGGCGACGCGCTGTCCTTGGCCAGATGCCAGCGGAGTTGCAGGCCCCAGGCGCTCCCGTCTCCCAAAACGGCACGCACACTCTCCGGGTAGTCACTGACCACCACGTCAAGCATCCGCACACCGGACAGGGCGCAACTCTCCATCACCCGCTCCGCGAAGGATGCGCTTCCGAGTGGGAGCAAGCAGGCCAAACGGTTGTCGGTACCGGGGATGTCTGTCGCGCGCTGCGCCGTCATGAAAATGACGACACGCGTTCGTGGCGCGACTGCCAAGTGTGGCTGTTCCATTTCAATAGGCTCCTCGTCCGAAAATGACCGCTGGAACGGTTTTTGCCAGCAACTTGACGTCGGTCCAGAGGGAACGTCGGTGGATATAGTCAATGTCCATTTCCACCTGCTGGTCGAAAGGGATCTCCGATCGACCGTTGACCTGCCAGATACAGGTCAGACCTGGTACCACGATCAGACGCTCCCGGTCGCGCAAGCTATACCGTGCCACCTCCGACGGCAAGGGCGGACGCGGCCCCACCAAGCTCATGTCTCCGCTCAACACGCACCAGAGTTGGGGCAGTTCATCGATGCTGAAACGCCGGATGAAACGACCGATCGGCGTGACGCGCGGATCACGCTTCATCTTGAATGTCACACCATCACCGCCGTGTTGATTTTGAGAGGCAATCCTGACCCGGAAGAGATCTGAATCCACGCGCATCGAACGGAACTTGGGGAAATCAAACTCCCGGCCCTTGAGACCCACCCGTTTTTGCCAGTAGAGAACAGGGTCCTGGTCATGCAGGTAGATGCACAGTGCGACGAAGCTTAAAAGTGGCACCAGCAGAATCAGGGCGGGCACGACGACGCATATATCCAGGCTGCGCTTGAGGTTTCGCGGGCTTTTGCTGCGAACGTTCCACTGCATGCGCTTGAAGGCGGCACGGTACTGGCTGGCGCGTCGGCCAGGGAGCCTGGGCAGGGTTTGTGTTTTCGTCGGGTTCATGGAGTATGGGGGCTTGTGTCGTTGCAATAACAGGGATTACAGGTCGAAGCCGCGATAAACTTGTCACCACTTTGTAAAACAAGAGGGCATCCCACCCATACCGCATGCCGTCAAGCACTCGAGCGGAAAGACCTTTGACCGTGTTGGTGGTGGACGATATCGAAACCAGCAGAAATCATTTGGTCGAGTTGGTCACGGACATCGGCTACCACTGCATTCAGGCAGCGAGCGGCGGCGAGGCCCTGCAGCACATCGACTTCACCCACGTCGATATCGTGTTGCTGGACTTGTTGATGCCGGACCTCGATGGGTTCGAGTTGACACGGCAGCTGCGCAAGCGCGTCACCGGCACGTGGCTGCCCATCATCGTGGTGTCATCGCTGGAGGGCGATGAGCATTTTGTCCACGCGCTGGCAGTCGGTGCGGCGGATTACCTGGTCAAGCCGGTGCGGCCCGCCCTGTTGCACGCCAAACTTCGCCATTACCAGCACGTGCTTGCGCTGCAGGCCCATACCGCGACCTTGGCCCAGCGGCAAAAGGCCATCAACGAAACCATTGCCGATGCGATTCTCACGATCGACAGCAAAGGACAGGTATGCGAATTCAACCGTGCAGCGCGGCAGCTCTTTGAAGCCGAAGCAGGCGCCGACCTGACCGGCAGGCCGGTCCGGGAACTGCTGGGCATCGGCCTGGAGCAACTGCGCTCCACCGCTGAAATCGTTCACCCGGGTGCCGGGCTGGCGCCGCCCACCTTTTCCCTGTCTTCCAGCGAATGGTCTATAGGTGCTGATTCGTATTGCACCATTGCACTGCATGACCTCAGTGCGGCGCGTCGGGTCGAGCGCATGAAGGATGAATTCCTGGCCACCGTGAGCCACGAATTGCGAACGCCGCTCACGTCGATCGTCGGCGCCCTGGGCCTGCTGGTGGCGGGAGCTGCTGGCACGCTGCCGCCTGCGGCGATGGAGCTCGCGGCCGTCGCACAGCGTAACGGGGCGCGCCTTGGCCGCCTGATCGACGATTTGCTCGACCTGACCAAACTCGAAGGCAAGCGGATGACCCTCCACATCCGCGAAGCTTCTCTCAAGGCCCTGCTCGGCGAGGCGGTTACCGCCAACACGGGCTACGCCCGGCAACTGGGCGTGCAGCTGAAACTTCACACCTTGGTGGGTGCGGCACATGCGCCAGTCGATGCCGATCGCTTCCTGCAAGTGATGGCAAACCTGCTCTCCAACGCTATCAAGCACTCGCCCACGGGCATGACGGTGGATCTGCGCTTGCTGGCAGACCCCCTGGGCTGGCGCATCGAGGTAGCCGACCAGGGCCCCGGGGTCGATCCGGAATTCCGCACGCGAATGTTCGAGAAATTTTCGCAAGCGGATGGGTCCGACCAACGCAGCGTGGGCGGTACCGGTCTGGGGCTGTACATCAGCCGTATGCTGGTGGAGCGCATGGGAGGCAGCATATCGTCGTCATCGTCCGCTGGTCAGGGCTCCGTGTTCAGCGTCGTGCTGCCGAGACTCCCGGCGGACCGGCCCAGCCCCTGGGTCTTGTGCATCGCCCGCGATCATCAAGAGCTTGATCGTCTGGCAACCTGGATCTCGGATCTCGCGCGCACCGAACTGGTTCCGGATCTGGTGACGGCCCAGGCCCTGGTGCAGCGCATCGGCGCGCCGACCGCTCTGGTCGCCAATCCGCAGTCCCAGGGTCTGGCAGATGAGTTTTGCGCGAAGCTGCCGACCATTACCGCGATTGATCGCATAGTGCTGGTTGGCGACGCCTTGGACGACCGCTTTGCGCTGCGCCACGGGATGCGCTGGATGCCTCATTCGAGCACATCACGTGAGGCACTGAAAACGCAGCTGCTGACCTTGCTGAATGAAGCTTCCGGGGGAGCTTCACATGGATGAGTTGCAAAGAGTGATGTGCGTCGAAGACGACCCGGACATCCGCATGATTCTGGAGTTCAGCCTGGGCCGCCTGGGCGGTTACACCCTGAGTCTTTGCGCCAGCGGACAGGAGGCGTTGGACCAAGCCGCCCGGTTTGCACCGCAGCTGGTCCTGTTGGACGTGATGATGCCCAAGATGAGTGGCCCCGAAACATTGCAACACTTGCGAAGCGTGGACTGCATGCGTGGTGTGCCCATCGTCTTCCTGACCGCCAAGGCCTTGCAGGACGACGTGGAGGCGCTGCTGGAACAGGGCGCCACCGGCATCATTGTCAAACCGTTCGACCCTGTCACCCTGCCCAAGGACATCCGCATCTATTGGAAGCATGGACGTGACATCCACCCCTGAGGGCATGAACCTGGCCTTCGCGGATGAGTTTGCCAGGATCCGGCGAACCTTTGTCCAGGGCCTTGCCAAGCGTGAAGCAGAGATTGAACAGGCGCCTGATCGCGCTGCACTGCATGCCGCCTTGCACCGCCTGGCTGGGGTAGCGGGCGCTTATGGTTTTGAAGAGCTGGGCCAGCTGGCGCGCAGCGCCATGGAGGCGACTGACGGGGACGGCGAAGCGGATCTGCCTTTGGCGCTTGCCCGCCTGAAGCGCGCCCTGCAATGCACCGGAGACGCTGGCTGAAACCCGGTGCCACCGCTGCGCCTGCCTTGGCACAATGTGGCCATACTTTGCGCATTCGCCGCGCTTCTAATTCACTTCAAGTTCACAGCACAGAACACTTTTAGGAGCCCCCAATGGAACTGCTGACTCACAACCAGGGCGATGGCGTTCTCGTCATCCAATACCAGGAAGACAACCTCGACGCGAGCAACGTGCGCGCCTTTCGCGAAGCCGTCCAGACGATCATCAAGAACCAGACCAAAGTGGTGCTGGACATGTCGAAAATCAAGTTCGTCGACAGCTCCGGTCTGGGCGCCTTGATTTCGTGCCTGCGCGACACCAACGGGCGCAAGGGCGACTTCCGTTTGAGCGCCATGTCGCGCTCGGTACTGGCCTTGTTCGAGTTGATGCGCATGCACCGCGTATTCAGCATCCACGACAGTGTGGACGGCGCCGTCAGCTCGTACCGCTGAACGCTCCGACTGCTCCCCAGTTACACCCACCAAGCCGCTGACGCGTGCAGGCTTGCCTGCGTGGGGTATTGCTTTCGTCCAAAATTCATGAGGATCAAACGATGGTCGACTTCCAACGAAACGTTCACTGCCTGATGGGTCTGCCGATAGACGCTGTGAGTCTGGCCGAGGCCGCGCAAACCCTGCATCAATCACACAAAAGCAGGAAGCGCTGCTTCTTTTCAACCCCCAACCTGAACTTCGTCGTCGCCAGCCAAAGAAACGTGTGGTTCCGCGACTCCGTCAGCCGCAGTGATCTGAGCATGGCCGATGGCATGCCCCTGGTGTGGGTCGCCAAGCTGCTGGGCGTTCCCATGCGAGGCCGCGTGGGCGGCTCCAATCTGTTCGAGTTGCTGCGCAAGCAGTCACCTTCGATCTGGAATGTGTTCTTCTTCGGTGGCCCCAAAGGAACCGGGCAAGACGCTTGCCTGGCCATTGGCGACCGGGAGACTGCGATGCGACCGACTGGTTATATATATCCGGGTTTTGGCAATGCGCAACAGATGAGCCGACCCGACCTGATCGACTGCATCAATGCCAGTCGTTCAGACATGCTGGTCGTCTCTCTGGGCGCCGCCAAGGGGCAGGAGTGGATTTGCAGGAACCTCGAGCAGTTGGAAACACCGGTTGTCGCGCATCTCGGCGCGGTCATCAACTTTGTCGCAGGAAAGGTCAGGCGCGCGCCGGTGTGGATGCAAGGAGCGGGGCTGGAATGGATTTGGAGAATCAAGGAAGAAGGCAGCCTGTTCCGTCGTTATGCCCTTGATGGATTGGCCTTTCTCGGGATTCTGGCGACACAGGTGGTCCCGCTGGCCCTATGGCAGCGCTGGATAACGCCGCCCGCGTCCGAATTTTCACGTGCCGCCATCCACCATCCGCACGGCCCGGGCAGCCGGCAGGTTGCGCTCAGCGGGGCCTGGCGCCTGGCCAATCTGGCGCCGGTCCGCGCAGAGTTTTCCAGGCTGGTGCGCCTGGGGGCCGATGTCACCATTGACATGCGCGATGTGAGCGGAATCGACAGTGCCTTTATTGGCCTGCTCTTGCTGATGGAAGTGGCGATGGACGAGCGCAGTTCCAACCTGCGGCTTGCCAACGTCAGCCCGCGCCTGGTTCGTCAGATCCGGCTTTCCGGCGCAGCGCATCTGGTCGAACAATGAATCGGGCCGCCGTTCAGTCGCTGCGCGGCTTCGCCTGTCTGATGCTTGTTGTGTACCACGTTGTCGGTTCGTCACTGGCACAGGGTTTGCACATTGAGGGGGAAGCCGTATGAACCCGCATGCAACGGTCAATACCGGAACCTGGATGGCATTGCTATATGCCGCCAGCGCAGCGGTCTGCCTGCTTGCAGACCACTTGAGCGCCCTCTCAAGGCACAGCGCCCTCCTCGGTCTCACCCCGTGGCGCTGGTACGCGCTTGCTTTGCTCGCCATGGCGACCAGCTCGATCCTGCAGATCGATGTCGCGTTCGTGTTGTGGGCACGTGATGCCGCCCAGGCTGGCGGCTGGTATGCGATGCGTCGTCCGTTGCAAATGGCAGTTCTTCTGGCACTGCTGGCGGGCAGCGGTTTGCTGATTCAACGTGTCCTCAGGGACTACTGGCCCCCGTTCCAGAGAAGCGCGGCGAGGGCCAGCGCCATTGCTGCGCTTGGGCTGTTGGTGCTTGTTGGTCTTCTGGCTTTGCGAATTGTCTCGCTGCACTTTACCGACCAGGCACTGGACTGGCGCCTGGCTGGCTTTCGCGCTGGGCGCCTGGCAGAGCTGGCGGGCCTGTCGCTGGTCACAGCAGGCGGCATCCGACAACTCCGCCTTGGACCCTGACCCATGCTGGAAAACATCCGAGCCGATTTCGCCGCCCATGGGCGCCAATGGGGAGCCCAGGGTTTCTGGGCGATGGCGGTCTACCGCTTTGGGCGCTGGCGCTACCAGGTCAAGCCCGCACTGCTGCGCAAGCCGCTATCGGCCGCCTACCATGCCTTGTTCAAGTACGTGCAGGTCCTGACGGGCATCAAGCTGCCTTGCGAGATGACGCTTGGCTCGGGCTTCATCATCGAGCATGCGAGTGGAATTGTGGTCAGCGGTTTCGCACGTTTTGGCGGCAACTGCCGAATCCGCAATGGCGTCGTCATCGGACTTGCCCGCGTGGAGGAGTCCTGTGCCCCGCAACTTGGCAACAGCGTCGACGTGGGCGTTGGC
>CAZADK010000186.1:0-7839 GCA_964483855.1 uncultured Rhodoferax sp. | reverse complement strand
GGCCCCCCGAGGGGGTGCGAGGAAACTTGGGAGCGGCCCGGCGTTTCCTCATGCGCCGCAAGGTTGCTCGGGGCGCTGCATCCGGGAAGGTGAAATAATCCGGGCAACGCTGATCCAAGGAGAATCTTAATGAGCGACACGCAACAACGCATCGATGAACTGGTCAAGGGCAATCAGGTCCTGCTGTTCATGAAGGGAAATGCCTCTTTTCCGCAATGCGGCTTTTCTGGCCGCGCAATCCAGATTCTGAAGGCCTGTGGCCTGGACGCAAAGCAGATCAAGACTGTCAATGTGCTGGAAGACGCTGAGATCCGGGCCGGTATCAAGGATTACAGCCAGTGGCCGACCATCCCGCAGCTCTACGTCAAGGGCGAGTTCATCGGCGGCTCGGACATCATGATGGAGATGTATGAAAGCGGCGAACTAGCGCAGGTTCTGTCGAGCCAGAACTGAAGCCTGGCAAGCTCAGAATGGCGGCGCGCTGCCGGGCGACGCGCCGCGGGCACATCGTTTCGCTCGACCGCAACAGGGATTGTGCGGCCATCGTCACCGGCAACTTCGGTGGCAAGTTCACAACAATTGCCGCCAATACACTTCATTACCGTGTTTGCGTTGCCGGAGTCCTGTGTTTGAATGAACCCAGGATGTCTGCCCAAGGAGCCGGTCATGGATTCTGCGAAACCCGTTGCCCCGTCTACCGCCTTTCGATTGCCCGTGGCACAGATGCGCCGCGTGTTCGAACCGCAGCAGGTCCAGCGCAAGCTCGATGGGCTTGCTGATCGCGACTACGACACGCTGCGCGCGACCTACCAGCGCATGCTCGAGCGCGGGCCGCAGCGCTTCCAGGTCAAACCCTCAGGGGTTCCGGACATGGGTGACTTGTACGCGACATTGCCCAACTTTCACGCGGTGCTCGATGACGTCAAGCGCCATGTGGCACTGGCGCAGGACAGCGGGGATGGACTTGAAGTCACGCCGATGTTGTTGCTGGGTGCACCCGGGATCGGCAAGACCTTTTTCGCTCGCAAGCTGGCCGACCTGCTCGGCACCGGCATGACCCTGGTTCCGATGAGTTCGATGACGGCAGGATGGCTGCTGTCGGGCTCATCGAGCCAATGGAAAGGAGCCAAGCCGGGCAAGGTGTTCGAAGCCCTGGTCGATGGCGAATATGCCAATCCGGTCATCGTCGTCGACGAGATCGACAAGGCCAGCAGCGACGCGCAGTACGACCCGCTGGGCGCTCTATATGGCCTGCTCGAACACGATACGGCGCAGAAGTTCACCGACGAATTCGCTGAAGTCGCGATTGACGCCAGCCAGGTGATCTGGATCACGACGGCCAACGACGAGCGCGCCATCCCCGAACCAATCCGCAACCGCATGAACGTGTTCTGGGTCGATGCGCCCGACCAGGACGCAGCACGCCTGATCGCCCGCAATCTGTATCAATCGATCCGCGACGCGCATGGCTGGGGCCAGCGTTTCGACCCCGAACCGGGGCATGACGTGCTTGACCTGCTGGCCGAACTGGCCCCACGCGAGATGCGCCGGGCCTTGATGACTGGCTTCGGCAATGCCCGGCTGGACAACCGCGATACGGTCACGACCGGCGACCTGCCCCGCCCTACCAGCCGCAAAAGCCCGATCGGTTTCGTGCAATAGGCGGCGACGCGTCGCACGCGCCGGCCTCAAGCGGTGTGGTATTCCCACTGGCGGGACGCACTCATCACCGCTTTCGGATAAGGGTCCTTGCCGCGCGACCCGTTGTACCGACCCAGCGCCATGAAAAGATTGCCCTTTTCGCGGTCCAGATAGTGGCGCAAGATGACACAACCGAAGCGCAGATTGGTCTGCATGTGGAACAACACCGATGAGTCGCCGCTTCCCAGCAACCGGGTCCAGAACGGCATGACTTGCATGTAGCCGCGCGCTCCCACCACGGATACGGCGTATTTGCGAAACGCGCTTTCCACCTGGATCAGCCCGAGCACCAGCGTGGTGTCAAGTCCGGCGCGCTTGCTCTCGTACCAGACTGTCTGCAGGAACTCCTTGCGGGTCTCCAGGTCGGCCTTGCGCTGGCGCAATCGGGTGCTCATCGCGCCCAGCCAGCGAATGTGCTCGATGCGGGCAGCGGTGTCGGCAAACACGGGCACCGGCGGCGCAGCACTGCCGATCGATGCTGTCAGCGCCGTGCGTACCGAATCGATCAACGGCTCCTCCAGCTGCCCTGCGGCCAGCACTGGCCGGTGCACCGCAGCCGCAACTCCAGCGCCGACCAGGGCCACGAGGCAGCCGCGCCGCGAAACACTGCTCACATCGGCCGCGACGGCAGAGGAGGCCCACAAGCTGGCTGGAAAATCCGTCATTGCTCCAATCGGGCTGTCACGTGCGCAAAGATTGCTCCGAGGGCCACCTTGGTGGATTCGGTATCGCGCCGATGCTGGTATTCCACCTGCCCGTCCTTGAGGCCCCGATCGCCAATGGTGACACGATGCGGCACACCGATCAACTCCCAGTCGGCGAACATCGCACCCGGGCGTTCACCGCGGTCATCAAGCATGACGTCGACCCCAGCCTGCATGCACTGCGCGTACAGCGACTCGGCCGCTGCCTTGACATCCGGGCTGCGGTCCGCCCCGATCGGACAAATCACCAGCGTGAATGGTGCCAGTGCGTCAGGCCAGATGATCCCGCGCTCGTCGTGGTTCTGTTCAATTGCCGCCGCGGGCAACCGGGTGATGCCGATGCCGTAACACCCCATCTCCATGAACTGGGGTTTGCCGTTGGCATCAAGGAAATTTGCGTTCATCGCCCGGCTGTATTTGGTACCGAGGTAGAACACATGACCGACCTCGATGCCGCGCTCGATCGCCAACAAGCCCTTGCCATCCGGCGAGGCATCGCCAGCCACCACCTTGCGCAGGTCGGCCACGATTTCAGGTTCCGGCAGGTCGCGGCCCCAGTTCACCCCGGTGACATGGAAATCCGGCTCATTGGCGCCGCAGATCCAGTCGGCCATGACGGCCACCTCGCGATCGGCCACCACCCGCACCGGCCTGCGCATATTGATCAGGCCCAGGTAACCGGGCCTGCATCCGAAGTGCTCGTCGATCTCCTCCAGCGTGGCGAAGCGAAAACCCGCGTCCAGCCCTGGTACCTTGTTCGCCTTGACCTCGTTGAGATCGTGATCGCCACGCACCATGAGCAGCCAAACCTGCTTGTTGGCGACCTGACCCTGCGCGTCTTTCGTCTCGCTCGTGATAACCAGCGACTTGACCGTCTGTTGCAACGGCACGCCCAGGTATCGGGCGACGTCGGCACAGGTGCTCTTGTCCGGTGTGGCGGTCCTGGTCATCACCTGTGCTGGCACCGGACGGGGCTGCTGCGGCGCCAGCGCCTCCGCCTTTTCCATGTTGGCCGCATAGTCGCTGTCCGGGCAATAGACGATGGCGTCCTCGCCGGTGGTGGCAATGACCTGGAACTCTTCACTGAGGTCGCCGCCGATCGCGCCGCTATCGGCGGCCACGGCACGGTAACGCAGCCCGAAGCGGTCGAAGATCCGGCGATAGGCCCGTGCCATGGTCTCGTAACTCACCTTGGCGCTCTGCGCATCCCGGTCGAAACTGTAGGCGTCCTTCATGATGAATTCGCGACCGCGCATCAGCCCGAAGCGGGGACGCCGCTCGTCGCGGAATTTGGTCTGGATCTGGTACAGGTTGCGCGGCAGTTGCTTGTAGCTCTTGATATCCTGCCGCATGATGTCCGTCACCACCTCTTCGCTGGTCGGCTGCACGACATAATCGCGATCGTGCCGGTCGCGGATGCGAAGCAACTCCGGGCCCATCTTCTCGAATCGTTCAGTCTCCTGCCACAACTCGGCCGGCTGAACAACCGGCATCGCCAACTCCACGGCACCGGCGCGGTTCATCTCCTCGCGCACGATGGCTTCCACCTTGCGGATGACCCGCAGGCCCATCGGCATGTAACTGTAAATGCCAGCCGCAAGTTTTTTGATCAGTCCAGCGCGCATCATCAGTCGATGGCTGGCCACTTCGGCGTCGGCAGGCGCTTCCTTGAGCGTGGAGATGAAAAAGCGGGAGGCTTTCATGGAGTTCGAGGCGGTTCCAGTCGCTTTGCCGCTCGCAGCTTGCGGGGCATAATGCAACCAGTTTGAAAATTGGGGTTTGATTATGCTTGACCGGGACGGCTTTCGGCCCAATGTCGGCATCGTTCTGCTCAACCAGAGAAACCAGGTATTTTGGGGCAAGCGCATTCGTACCCACTCATGGCAGTTTCCGCAAGGTGGCATTGATCGTGGCGAGACCCCCGAGCAAGCCATGTTCCGCGAACTGCATGAGGAAGTGGGGCTCCAGCCGGAGCACGTCTGCGTGGTTGCGCGTACCCGCGACTGGTTGCGCTACGAAGTGCCAGACCGCTATATCCGACGCGATGCTCGGGGCCACTACAAGGGCCAGAAACAGATCTGGTACTTGTTGCAACTGGTCGGATACGACTGGGACCTGAACCTGCGCGCGACCGAACACCCCGAGTTCGACGCCTGGCGCTGGAACGATTACTGGGTACCTCTGGACATGGTCGTCGATTTCAAGCGTGGCGTCTACGAAATGGCATTGACCGAACTGGCACGTTACCTGCCGCGGCACGAGTTGCGCAACCGCTACCTGCGCAGCGGCAGCCGGACGCGCGACCAGGACCACTACCATGGCCTTGTCGCCGACGGGACGGCGCGGGCGGGAATCGCCCTGCCTCCCGGGGCCAGTTTTGAACCGGATCCGCATACCAACACCATGATCGATGAACGCGATACCCCTCATGCGCGCTAGGATTGTGTTGGCGGTCTCGATCGTCCTGCTGATGACCACTCATGTATCCGCCCAGCTGGCCGACCTCGACCCCGACTGGAAGGAACTGGTGGTCAAACCGCCCGCCACGTTCCGGACTGACGGGCTGGTGCCAATCGAGATGCCGCGTTACCTGACGGTCAGGGTCGGGCTCGACCCCGACAGCCTCACGGTATCCAGCGACGGTATCGTGCGTTACGTGGTGGTCGCCGTTTCCGGCAGCGGCAACGTCAATGCGGCGTATGAAGGCATCTGGTGCCGCGCCGGCGAGGTCAAGACCTATGCACGCGCAGGAAACGACCGCCAGTGGGACCCGGTCGCCAACCCCGAGTGGAAAAAGCTCAATGACAGCCGGCCTTCGATGCACGCGTTGGCGCTGGCGCGACAAGGGGTGTGTGACGGACGGTCGGCGGCGGCTCCATCGCCACAAGTTATCCTGCGCAAACTGAAACAATCAGCGTCGGACGGCTCGCAACGCTGACACGACCCGTAGCGCAGACGACCCGCCCCTGCTCTTGCTGCCGGGGTGGCAGCATGAAGCGCCCGCCCACCGGCTCCGCACAGGCGCTCGCGGCGTTCTAACGGGTGATGACGAGATTGTCGCGGTGGACCATTTCCGACTCCGCGACATAACCGAGCACGCGCTCGAGTTCGGCTGACGGCTTGCGACAGATCAGGCGCGCCTCGAAACTCGAATAATTGGCCAGTCCGCGCGCAATCTCGGCGCCGGACGTCTCGCGCACCGCGATCACGTCGCCACGCGAAAACTCCCCAATCACGCTCAACATGCCGATCGGCAGCAGGCTCTTGCCCTCGGCTCGCAACTTCGATGCGGCACCGGCATCCACCGTGACCGCGCCGCGCAACTGCAAGTGGTCGGAGATCCACTGCTTGCGTGCCTGCTTTTTCTGCGTCTGCGCCACCAGCAGGGTCCCGATCGATTCGCCGGCGGTCAGACGGCCCAGGACGTCGGGCTCGCGGCCCCACGCGATGACGGTGGACGCACCGGAGCCGGCTGCCCGGCGAGCAGCCAGGATCTTGGTGATCATGCCGCCCCGGCCCAGGCTGGAGCCAGCGCCACCGGCCATCAATTCCAGAGCCGCGTCACCAGCCTTGGCCTCGTGCACGAATTGGGCATCGGCATTCTTGCGCGGATCGGCGGTATACAGCCCGCGCTGGTCGGTGAGGATGATCAGCAGATCAGCCTCCACGAGATTGGCGACCAGGGCGCCGAGAGTGTCGTTGTCGCCGAACTTGATCTCGTCGTTGACAACCGTGTCGTTTTCATTGATGACCGGCACAATGCCCAGCTTGAGCAACGTCATCAGGGTCGAGCGTGCATTCAGGTAACGCTCGCGATCAGCCAGGTCGGCATGCGTGAGCAATACCTGTGCGCTGCCCAGGCCGTGGGCGCGCAGCTTGGATTCGTACATCTGCGCAAGTCCCATCTGACCGACCGCCGCGGCCGCCTGCAACTCATGTATCTGATGTGGGCGGGTCTTCCAGCCCAACCGCTTCATTCCTTCGGCGATTGCGCCACTGGAGACCATCACCACTTCACGTTTGTCACCGACCAGCGATGCCAGCTGGCGGCACCACTCGCCAATGGCCTCCTCGTCAAGGCCACGGCCGTCGTTGGTCACCAGGCTGGAACCGACCTTGACAACGATGCGTCTGGCCTGGCGCATCAGCAGTGGCTGGAGGCTCTTGCTCATGAAGCAGGATCGGGAACCTGGTAACTGGAGAAAGGCTGCCTAGGCGGCGCCATCCGGCGCAAACCGCGGATCGACGTCCGCCACAACCTGCTGCTCGGCCTGCTGCTGCAAATGAACCTGCTTGTAGACGGCCTGGACCAGCGCTTCGCAACCCTCGCGTGTCAAGGCCGAGATTTCGAACACCGGGCCCTTGAACCGCATGCGCCGCACGAAATCGGCCACCAGCGCCACCCGTTTCTCGGCAGGCACCATGTCGAGCTTGTTGAGCACCAGCCAGCGCGGCTTGCGGTAGAGCTTTGGGTCGTACTTCTTGAGTTCATTGACGATCGCCTTCGCCTGCGCAACGGTATCGATACCGTCATCGAACGGCGCCATGTCCACGACATGCAGCAGCAGCCGGGTGCGCTGCAAGTGACGCAAAAAGAGATGGCCGAGTCCAGCGCCGTCCGATGCCCCCTCGATCAGGCCCGGCAAATCCGCCACGACGAAACTTTGGGAAGGTCCGACCCGCACCACGCCCAGGTTGGGGTGCAGGGTAGTGAACGGATAGTCGGCAATGCGGGGCCTGGCGTTGGAGATCGCGGATATCAGCGTCGACTTGCCGGCGTTGGGCATGCCAAGCAGCCCTACGTCCGCCAACACTTTCAACTCGAGCTTGAGACTCTTCCTCTCGCCGGGCCAACCAGGGGTCTTTTGCCGCGGTGCGCGGTTGATCGCGCTCTTGAAGCGCATGTTGCCAAAACCACCATCGCCACCCTTGGCGATCATGACGACTTCTCCCGCAATGAGCAATTCGTAAAGCACCTCGCCCGTTTCGGCATCGGAGATGACAGTGCCCACCGGCATACGCAACGTGATGTCGTCGCCAGCAGCGCCGAACATGTCCGAACCCATGCCGTGTTGCCCGCGCCGGGCCGCGTGCCGGCGCGAATACCGGAAATCCACCAGCGTGTTGAGCCCCACGTCGGCGACCGCAACCACATGCCCACCCCGCCCGCCATCACCACCGTTGGGGCCGCCGAACTCCTTGTACTTCTCGTGCCGGAAGGACACGCAGCCTGCCCCACCATCGCCTGCGGCAATGTCGATATAGGCTTCGTCGACGAACTTCATGAATGGTGGCGTGATGACCACCCTGCTGGTTCCTGCAATGCCGCGATGGGCATCACCGGGCCGGAATCAGGGTGACAATAGCGAGACATAAAACAAAAAACCCCGCGCGAGGCGCAGGGTTTGGGCGCGGGCTGCCGTCGAATCAGGCC
>CAZADK010000185.1:0-7858 GCA_964483855.1 uncultured Rhodoferax sp. | reverse complement strand
CCCGCGCGTACGCCTTGCTGGCCGACCATGCCGACGTGCTGGCCATGATGCAGGGGCAAAGCGTGGAGGGAGAGCCCGGCCGGCTCGTGCTGCGCGCATTGCAGCTCGAGCCCAGGAACCTCAAGGCGCTGACGATGGCCGGCAGCTGGGCCTTCGAGCGCCGCGACTATGCAGGTGCAATCAATTACTGGAGCCAGGCCCAGCCGCTGGCGCCGCCGGGTACCGACTTTGCCGCCGGCCTGGAAAACAGCTTGCAGCAGGCGCGTGCCGCTGCGGTGCAAAGCGGCCAGCTGGCGGCAGCCGGCACCGACAAGGCGCTGCCGCAAGCGGCCCCCGGCAACAAGACCGGCAAGCCGCCGGCCCCGACCGCTGCCACTGCACAGGTCAGTGGCGACGTGCTGGTGACCGACGTGCTGGCCAAGCGGATACGGCCGACCGACACGGTTTTCGTGTTCGCGCGTGGGGCCGACGGCTCGCGTGTGCCGCTGGCCATCATCAAGCGCCCGGCCAGCGACCTGCCTTTCACCTTCACGCTGGACGACAGCAGCGCGATGAACCCGCAGTTCCGGCTCTCCGGAGCCCGGCAGGTCGTCATTGGTGCACGTATTTCACCCACCGGCGACGCGACGCCGCGCAGTGGCGATCTGACCGGCCAGATCGGCCCGGTCGATGTGGGTTCGGGCAAACTGGTGCTGATAATCGACGCCGTCGTGCCTTGAGGCCGGCGCGTGGCGGCCTTGCAGTCTCGGTGACGGCGGTATCGGCGGCAATGGCGGCAATGGCGATAACGACGACAACGACGATAACGACGATAACGACGATAACGACGATAACGACGATAACGGACGGACCGTGATACGGCTACCTCCCCTGACGGCCCTGCGTGCCTTCGATGCGGCGGTGCGTGCCGGCAACTTCACCCGTGCCGGCGAGACCTTGCATGTGACCCAGGGCGCGGTCAGCCGCCAGATCCGGCAACTGGAGGATTGGCTGGGCAAGCCGTTGTTCCTGCGTCAGCCCCAGGGTCTGACGTTGACGCCGGCCGGCAGCCTGCTGGCGCAAAGCCTGGAGTCGGCGTTCGGCACGATCCAGGACGCGGTCGTGCAGATCGGCAGCCTGGGCTCGCGCCAGCGTATCGCGGTCAACGTGCCGGAGACGTTCGCCTCACGCTGGCTCGCCCCCCGGCTGGGCGCCTTCCGTAGCCGGCATCCGGATATCGACCTGACGATCACGACCAATGCGGTCGCCAATCTGCGTGAGGCGCAGCAATTCGACTGTCTGGTGCTGTTCCTGGACCAGCCCTGGACCAAGGGCGCCTGCCGGCTGCTGCGCCAGGAACACTACGTGGCCGTGGCCAGTCCGGAACTGTGGCGCGACGGTGCGCCGCCCAGCCTGGAGTCGGCCACGCTGCTGCATGTGCTGGCCGGGCCCAAGGAGCGCCTGCCGCTATGGGAGAACTGGTTCGCGTCGCTGGGTCTGCGCCATATCGACGCCCGGCCCGGCATCGCCTTCTCGACCATGGACCAGGCGATCAACGCCGCGCTCTCGGGCGCTGGCGTGGCCGTGGTCGATGCGCCGATGGTGGCGCGCGAACTGGCCGAGCAGCGATTGCGCCGGATCGGCAATCATGAACTCACAGCCAGGCACGGCTACTGGTTCGTCGAGCCGCGCGAACCGGCACAACGCGCACCGGCACACCGAGCGGTGGTGGCCTTGTTCCAGGCCTGGTTGCTGGAGTCGAGCCACGCGCCGGTGTTGGCGCCCTGACCGATCCTGCCAGTCGGCGTGTGCGCCGCTTCATTGCCGCAGCACAACCGCCTCGAGCTGCAGCGCCCGTATCTGAACAGCCGCCGCATCGGCCTGCTCCCGGGTCGCGAACGGCCCCGCGCGGACACGGGTACGCTGGCCGTTGCGCGTCTGCAGCGACTCGCTGATCACCGGCAGGCCGGCCAGTTTGAGCCTGGCATGGGCGCGCAGCGCGTTGTCTTGCTGGGCGAACAGGCCGACGTTGATCAGGTAACGCTGGCGCGGTACGGATCCAGGCGGCTGTGGTTCGGCCGCTGTCGCCTGCGCGGGTGCCGATGCTGCCGCTGTCGCCTGCGCGGGTGCCGATGCTGCCGCTGTCGCTTGCGCAATCGGGGTGGCCGCCGCGCGGATGTGGGCGGCGCGGGCATGCGCGGCAATGGCGGCCTGTCGTTGGGACGCAGCCCGCGCGGTCTCGCCCAGCAAGGCGATATCGTGCTCGGTCAGGGACGGGCCTGGCGTGGCCGGGCCCGTCGGCACGGCGGCATCCGTGGTCGCGGAGGCGAAGGGCGGATCCGAAGACGCCGGTGGCGCCGTGGACGAGGCTACCGGCGCCGCAGTGGGCGCAGTCGATGGGGACGCTGTTCCTGTGGCACTTCGATCCGCGGCGCCGGATGCTGGCGCTAAATCGCCAGCGACGTCGTCGTTGCTGCGTGGCCACATGCGTTGGTGCAGATCCGACGGCCACGCACCCGCGACCAGCAGGCCGGCCAACGCCAGGTTGGCGAGCGCAATGCCCAGCACGCGCGGCCGTGAACTGGATTGGCGCGCCAGCAGCATGCAGGCGTCCCTGAGGCTGGCCGTACTCGCCAGCGCCTTGTCCAGCCGTTGGCGGTACACCCGGTACAGCCAGCCATTGCCAAAGAAGCCGGGCACCAGCAGCGCCATCGTGAGCAACGCGGCCCACAGGCTCCATTGCACCGACTCGGCCACTGGCGGTTCGGCCAGGGTCATGCCCGCGGCCAAGCCCAGCGTTGCCGCAGCCAGCGCCGCCAGATAGATCAGGGCCGGCAGCCACAGGCCGCGAAACAGCATCCAGTTCAGCGTGATGCCGCAGGCAGCCCAGTTCCAGCTCGGACCGGCTCGGCCGTAGGCCTCGAAGCGGGTCAGGATCGGCAGGTAGTAGTCAGCCTGCATCGGTCCGATGGCGGCGCGGTACAAGGTATCGAGGTGGCTGTCCTGCGACGCGTCGAGCCGCGTGGGTTCGACGCTGGCCGGGTTGGCGTTGTCGGACTTCTCGGGCATGCCGCATTGTGGCACCGGCGCCCATCGGCACGGCGGAGCAACGACGGTGCCGGAGTTCGTGGTAGCGTGTATTGGTACGGCTCACGTAGCCGTGGTGCAGGTTTGCACGCGGAGATTCGATCATGACATTACCAAACCGGTCCACGGTGTTTCGTCTGGCCAGTATGACCGCCGCCCTGGCGGGTGCCGCGGCCATCACCTTGTTGCTGCGCGGCAATCCAGCGCAGGCGCAAGGGCCGATGTCCGCGCCGGCCTGCCAGTGTTCGGTGCCGACGCCGATCCCCGGCATGTCGAGCCGGATCGCGCATTGCCTGTGCGGCGCGATATCCTGTGCCATAACCGAACCGTCGGACAGCACCCGCGGCGCCAGCCAGATGCAATGCGTGCGGTTATGACGGCGCGGTGACGGACCCGCGGTCCGGCCGGGCCAGGCCCGTGTCGCCGCCATGCGGGCACATGTCACGACGCCGTCATCGGCGCTGATTAACCTTTCAGCTTCTTTCCATCTCGAACGGAGCCGACATGAAAAATTCCTTGGCCCTGGCGCTTGCGCTGGCCGCCGCCACGCCTGCGCTGGCACAGGTGCAGATCACCGAATGGATGTATTCGGGCAACAGCGGCGAATACATCGAGTTCACCAACCTGGCTGCCTCGGCGGTCGACTTCACAGGCTGGGTTTATGACGACGAATCGCGCATCACCAGCGCTGCGGGAGGCGCGTTCGACCTGTCGGGCCTCGGTCTCGTGGGCGCCGGCGAGTCGGTGCTGATCACCGAGGACGATACCACCAGCTTTCGTGCCAACTGGGGCCTGTCCGCCAGCACCAAGGTGCTGGGTGGCTACACCAACAACATCGGCCGTGGCGACGAGATCAACGTGTTCGATGCCAATGGCAACCTGGTCGACCGGCTGGCTTACGGCGATGTGGTTTATCCCGGCACGATACGCGCTCAGACCGCTGGCGGCACACCGGTGTCGATCGCGGCGCTCGGGCCGCAGACGGTCATGCCCGGTGACTGGGTGTTGTCGGCCACCACCGACGTGTATGGCTCGGTGTTGGCGGCATCGGGCGACGTCGGCAATCCGGGCCAGTTTATCCTGGCCGCGGTACCGGAGCCCGAGACCTATGCGATGTTGCTGGCAGGCCTGGGCATCATCGGTGCCATCGCTCGTCGCAGGCGTGAATCGTGAAGCGAAGCACCCGAATCATGCGCAAGCAGTCAAACCGGATTCGTGCTGGTGTTGCCGGGCTTTTGGCCTGCTGGGCCATCGGTGCGTCGGCCCAGTCGCTCGGCTTGTCGGGTTACCGGTTAACCGGCAACTACGCGCTGGCCACGCTGGGGGAAATGGGGCTGGAGGCTTCTGCCGTCACCTTTGCCAAGGATCGCGGCAGCCTTTTCTTCGTCGGTGACGAAGGCCTGGGTGTTGTCGAGATCAGTCTGACCGGCGCGACGCTGGGTTCGATGGCGTTCAACTGGGCTGGCACCGGCAGTACCAATAACGACGCGGAAGGCCTGACCTACCTGGGGGGCGGCCAGCTCGTTCTGGTCGACGAGCGGCCCCAACGCGCCTATCGGTTCAGCTACCAAGCCGGTGGCACGGTGGCGCTGGGGTCGACGCCGTTTGCGACGATCAGCAACTATTCGCCGAGCAATATCGGCATCGAGGGCATCAGCGTCGACGCCCGTGACGGCGGCTTCGTCACCGTCAAGCAGGACTCGGACAACAATCCGGCGCGCGGCCCGCAGGAGGTGCGTGCCGGCCAGCTAAGTTTTGCCCAGGGTGGCGGCAGCACGTCGATACCGGTGTTGTTCGATGCCGCGTTGCTGGGCCTGAACAGCCTGACCGACGTGCAGACGCTGTCTTCCGTCGATCGGTTCGTGGGCACGGCGGCGGCCGACAACCTGTTGATCCTGTCCCTGGACTCGCGCAAGCTGGTCGAGGTCACACGCAGCGGCCAGATCGTGGGCAGCCTGGACATTGCCGGGCTGACGAACCAGGCGATCGAAGGCGTCACCATCGACAATCTAGGCACCATCTATCTGGTGGCGGAAGACTCCGGTACACCCAACTCGCGCCTGTTCGTGCTCACGCCGGTACCCGAACCCGGCACCTGGGCCATGATGGCGGGTGGCCTGGCTTTGCTGGGCTGGCAGGCGCGGCGGCGACGGCGCGGCGGCTGACACCGGGCGGTTCCGCCCGCCCTTTGGCGCGGTGCGGTGCCGACGATGGGCGAGTGCGACCCGGGACGTCAGCAAAGGCGATTGCCGCTCAGTCGGCGTCGCCGTCCGGTTCACCGTGCCAGACCGGCAAGCGGTCCAGCGGCAGCTTCAATGCATCGAGTACGGCCCAGGCCGCGTAGGCGTCGTTGGCCGCATACAGGATCTGGCGCTCCTCGAGTCGGGTGTTGGCCCAGTTCGACGTCGTCACCCGCTTGGATTTCATCAGCCGGCGCTGGAACAACAACGCAATCGCGGCCTTCACGCCGATCGAGCGCGGATAACCGCGGCTGGAAAACACGAAGTCCAGGTCCAGCATCGGCTGGGCGTATACGCGCAGCAGCCGCTTGAGTTGTTTCTGGTCGCTGCGCAGGTCGAATCCGGCCTTGACCACGGCACGTGTGGTCAACAACTCGGCGACCAGTTCCGCGTTGGCGGCGTCGTGCATTTGAAACACGAAAGCCTGGCTACCGGTGGCGAACTGCACCACGTCAGGTCCGCGCAGCGGCTCGCCGGCCTTGAACGTGGGCTTGACTTCAGTGTCAAAGCCCAGGAACGGTGTGTCGAGCAGCGCCGCGCGGGCCTGCGCCCGCTGCGCGTCGGACAGTGGCAGATGGATCTGGTCCATCCGCAGCCCGTCGAAGGGCGGGAACTGCAGCACGGTTTCCTTGGGAATGGTTCGGTGTCGATCTTGTTCGGGCATGGGTTCCGTGCGCACCGGTGTGGTGACCGCAACTGCGCAGTGTAGGGCCCGGGCAGCTACACGCGCGCCGCGCAAGCGCTTATCATGGAGGGTTGTTTCGGCGTGGGCCGGATCGGCCCTCGCGGGCCGCATCGTCTCGCGTCTCCGCCTTATGTCTCCAATCGACCGCGACACCATCACTACCGCCACTACCACCCCAGCCTTTGCCGGCGCCGCAAGCCTGATCAGCATCCGTGGCGCCCGCACGCACAACCTGAAGAATGTCGACCTCGACATCCCGCGCAATCAGCTGGTGGTGATCACCGGCTTGTCGGGATCGGGAAAGTCCAGCCTGGCGTTCGACACCTTGTATGCCGAGGGCCAGCGCCGTTATGTCGAGAGCCTGTCGACCTACGCGCGGCAGTTCCTGCAGCTGATGGACAAGCCCGACGTGGACATGATCGAGGGCCTGAGTCCGGCGATCTCTATCGAGCAGAAGGCCACCAGCCACAATCCGCGCTCGACCGTGGGCACCGTGACCGAGATCCATGACTACCTGCGGCTGCTGTATGCGCGCGCCGGCACGCCGTATTGCCCGGATCACGATCTGCCGCTGCAGTCGCAGACGGTGAGCCAGATGGTGGACGCGGTGCTGGCCATGCCCGAGGGCACGCGGCTGATGCTGCTGGCGCCGGTGGCCCGCGAGCGCAAGGGCGAGTTCACCGAACTGTTCGCGCAGCTCCAGGCCCAGGGGTATGTGCGTTTTCGTGTCGGGGGCGAGGTGTTCGAGGTCGACCAGCTGCCCAAGCTCAAGAAGACCGAGAAACACAACATCGATGTCGTGATCGACCGCATCCGGGTGCGCAGCGGTGCGGACGCTGCCGCGCGCGACCAGCTGCGCCAGCGCCTGGCCGAGAGTTTCGAAGCGGCGCTGGCCCTGGCCGATGGCCGGGCATTGGTGGTCGACCTGGACGCACCGCCAGCCCCGAACGGTGGCGCGCCAGCGCCCGGCGCCGAGCATTATTTCAACGCCCGTTTCGCCTGCCCGGTGTGCAGTTATTCGATCGCCGAGCTCGAGCCGCGGCTGTTCTCGTTCAACTCGCCGATGGGCGCCTGCCCGTCTTGCGATGGTATCGGCACGATGGATTTCTTCGATCCGGCGCGCGTCGTGGCATTCCCCTCGCTGAGCCTGGCCAGTGGCGCGATCAAGGGCTGGGACCGTCGCAACGCATATTACTTCGCGATGCTGGAGAGCCTGGCCCGGCACTACAGGTTCGACATCGATACTGCGTTCGAGGACCTTCCCAAGGCCACCCGCGACGCGGTGCTGCAGGGTTCGGCCGAGCAGGAGATCAAGTTCCACTACGTGATGGAGTCGGGTGCCTCGCAGGGCAAGAAGATCACCCGCAAGCACCCGTTCGAAGGCGTGTTGCCGAACATGGCGCGACGTTACCGCGAAACCGATTCAGCGGTCGTGCGCGAAGACCTGGCACGTTACCGCAGCACCCAACCGTGCGCCGAGTGCGGCGGCACCCGGTTGCGCCGCGAGGCGCGCCATGTCAAGGTGGGCGAGGGTACGCAGGCACGGGCGATCTACGAGGTCAGCCACAACACGCTGCGCGAATGCCTGCTGTATTTCCGGTCGCTGCAGATGTCAGGCGCCAAGGGCGAGATCGCGGCCAAGGTGGTGCGCGAGATCGGGCTGCGGCTCAAGTTCCTCAACGATGTCGGGCTCAACTATCTGAGCCTGGACCGCAGTGCCGAGACGCTCAGTGGCGGCGAGTCGCAGCGCATCCGCCTGGCCTCGCAGATCGGCTCGGGCCTGACCGGCGTGATGTACGTGCTGGACGAACCCAGCATCGGGCTGCACCAGCGCGACAACGACCGGCTGATCGACACGCTCAAGCAC
>CAZADK010000184.1:0-7874 GCA_964483855.1 uncultured Rhodoferax sp. | reverse complement strand
ACCTGGTGGGACAACCAGTACCCCGGTGCCGAGGTGGATGTCGCGTCGCACCTCGGCGATGGCCGCGGACTGGGTGAGGATCGAGTCGATGACTTTCATGCGGTTGCTCTCCTGGGTGCCGGCTCTGGATCGTGGCGGTTGTCCCGCCATTGCGTGCGTCGGCCGGTGGGTTGATCTAAGATGGCGGTCTGCACCGCGCACCGCAAGTCTACTGCCCGGGAAGAATCCCCACCCGGCTCCTGCGGACCCGCCTACCGGCCGGTCGCGTGTGGCGCAGCTGGAACCACCATGAACGCCATCACCACCACCACCGTGCGGGGCGCCTGCCCTCACGACTGCCCCGACGCCTGCGCGCTGATCACCACGGTACGCGACGGCATCGCGATCAAGGTTCAGGGCAATCCGCGGCACGACCACACCAACGGCGTGTTGTGCACCAAGGTCTCGCGCTACACCGAACGCAGCTACCACCCGCGGCGGGTGCTGCAACCGCTCAGACGGGTCGGGCCCAAGGGGGCCGGACAGTTCGAGCCGGTCGACTGGGATGCGGCGCTGGCCGACATTGCCGCTCGCCTTGGACGCATCGCCGAGCGTGGACCCGGTGCCGCCCAGGCCATCCTGCCCTACAGCTATGCCGGTACGATGGGCCTGGTGCAGGGTGACAGCATCTCGGCGCGTTTCTTCAACCGGCTCGGCGCGTCACTGCTCGACCGCACCATCTGCTCGAACGCCGGTGGCGAAGCGCTGGTGCACACGTTCGGCGGCAAGGTCGGCATGCGGGTCGAGCATTTCGCAAAGGCCAGTCTGATCCTGATCTGGGGCAGCAACTCGATCGCCAGCAACCTGCACTTCTGGCGTTACGCACAGGAGGCCAAACGCAACGGCGCCCGGCTGGTGTGTATCGACCCGCGGCGCACGGAGACCGCCGACAAGTGCCACGAACACATCGCGCTGATGCCAGGCACCGATGCGGCGCTGGCGCTGGGCTTGATGCACGAACTCATCGTGCACGACTGGCTCGACCACGATTACCTGGCCCGCCATACGCATGACTGGGACCGGATGCGCGAACGCGCGCTGCAATGGCCACCCGAACGGGTGGCCTGCGTCTGCGGCATCGACGCCGAGCAGGTGCGCCAACTCGCACGTGACTACGGCGCATGCCGGGGCGAAGGTGGCTCCGCCGCGATCCGCGTCAACTACGGTGTGCAGCGGGTGCGCGGCGGTGGCAATGCGGTACGTGCCATCGTCAGCCTGCCGGCGCTCATCGGCGCGTGGCGCAAACGCTCGGGCGGGGTCCTGTTGTCCAGCGCAGGGCTGTTCCCGGTGCAACGCGCGGCGCTGGAGCGCCCCGACCTGCGCCATGGCAAGGCCCGCACGATCAACATGGTCCAGATCGGCGACGCCTTGCTGCAGCCGGCGTCCGACGACTTCGGCCCGGCCATCGAGGCTGTCATCGTCTACAACAGCAACCCGGTCGCGGTGGCGCCCGATTCCAGCAAGGTCGCCCGGGGTTTTGCGCGCCAAGACCTGTTCACGGTCGTGCTCGAACATTTCCAGACCGACACCGCCGACTACGCGGACTACATCCTGCCGGCGACGACACAACTGGAACACTGGGACATCCACCTGAGTTACGGCCACACCGACGTGGTGCTGAACCGCCCGGCCATCGCGCCGCAGGGGCAGGCCAGACCCAACACCGAGATCTTTCGCGAACTCGCGCGCCACATGGGTTTCGACGATCCCTGCTTCGAGCAGGACGATGAGTCCCTGTGCCGCAGCGCCTACGGCGAGACGGTGGACTTCGATGCACTGCTGGCACATGGCTTCACCTCGCTGCGCCTGCCCGAAGCGCCGTTTGCGCATGGCGGTTTTCCAAGTGCATCGGGCCGATGCGAGTTCTACAGCCAGCGCCTGGCCGACATGGGCCTGGACGGCCTGCCCGACCACCTGCCGAACTACGAGACACCGGGCAGTTCACCCGACTATCCGCTGGCGATGATCTCGCCGCCGGCGCGCAACTTCCTGAACTCGACCTTCGTCAACGTGACCAGCCTGCGCGATATCGAGGGAGAACCGATCCTGGAGATGCACCTATCCGACGCCCAGGCGCGCGGGCTCGCGTCGGGCTCGGTCGTACGGGTGTTCAACCAGCGTGGCGACTACCGCTGCAAGATGGTCGTCTCGTCCCGCGCACGCCCCGGCGTCGTCAACGGCCTGGGCGTCTGGTGGCGAAAACTCGGCCTGGATGGCAAGAACGTCAACGAACTGACCAGCCAGAAGCTGACGGATCTGGGGCGGGCCCCGACCTTCTACGATTGTCTGGTGCAGGTGGGGGCCGACTGATTGCACAGCGGCGATGCGTCGTCAACGCGACGCCACGGCGTCCTCCAGCACCATCTGCGCCCCTTTCTCCGCCACCATCACCGTTGGCGCATTCGTGTTGCCCGAGGTGATGCGCGGGAACACCGAGGCGTCGATGACACGCAGGCCCGACACGCCATGCACCCGCAGGCGACTGTCGACCACCGAACGGTCCGGGTCGGGCCCCATCGCGCAGGTGCCTACCGGATGGAAGATGGTGTCGGCGCGGGCGCGAAAATCCAGCAGCAAGGCGTCGTTGCCCCGACACCCGTCGCCGGGCAGGAGCTCCGCCGCGATGACCTCGCGCAAAGGGCCGGTGGCCGCGAGCCTGCGCAGCAGGCGCGCTCCCGCCAGGGCCTGCGATACGTCGAATTCGGTCGACAGGTAATTCGGCACGATACGCGGCGGCTCCATCGGGTCGCCCGATGCGATGGCGACAAAACCCCGGCTGGTCGGCCGGCAGCCATGAACCGACATCGAGAAACCCGGAAACGGGTCCGGGTTCAATGAACGCCTGGCACCATCGTCCCGCGTGCTGTAGCTGGCCGGGTTGAAATACAGCTGCAGGTCCGGCGCACCGGCACCCGGTCCGGTTGAAACGAACCCGCCAGCCTGGTTCACGCTCATTGACAACGCCCCCCGCCGCCGCAACCCGAACTGCAGCGCCGCCTGCAGCTTGCCGCCCCAGGAACCGAGCGTGGCGTTGAGCGTGGGAATACGCGCCCGGTAGACGTGCGTGATGTGCAGGTGGTCCTGCAGCCCGCGACCGACCATGGGCAGGCTGGCCTGCACCGCGATGCCATGGTGCGCCAGCAGGGATGGGTCACCGATGCCCGAGAGCTGCAGCAGCTGTGGCGAATTGACCGCGCCACCGCACAGGATGACATGGCAACGGGCATGCGCCTGCAGCAGCTGGCCCTGCCGCCGGTATTCGACACCCATGGCACGGCGGCCCATCATCAGCACCCGCAACACCTGCGCATGCAGCTGCACAGCCAGGTTACCGCGGTGCTGCGCCGGGCGCAGATAGGCACGCGCCGTCGACTCGCGCCAGCCGCCGCGCGTGTTCACCTGGTAGATGCCGACGCCGAGCATCGACGGTCCGTTGAAATCGTCGTTGCGCGGATAGCCCAGCTCATGCGCGGCGGCCAGGAACCGTTCGCACACGGGGTGAACCTGGTTGTCGATCCGCTCGACCCGCATCGGCCCGCCGCCGCCACGCAACTCATCTGCACCGTCGGCGTGATCCTGCGCAAACCGGAACAAGGGCAACACATCGCGCCAGCCCCAGCCCGGATTGCCGGCGGCACACCAGTCGTCGAAATCCTGTGACCAACCGCGCACATAGGCCATGGCATTGATCGAACCCGAGCCGCCCAGCAGCTTGCCGCGCGGCCAATAGGAGCGCCGCCCATCGAGCGCCGGCTCGGGTTCGGTCCGGTACATCCAGTTCACTCGCGGGTCGCGGAATGTACGGGCGTAACCGATCGGCAGGCGCACCCACAGTCGTCGGTCGCTGCCGCCAGCCTCGAGCAACAATACCGTGTGTCGAGGATCCTGCGTCAGCCGGTTGGCCAGCACGCAGCCAGCCGTGCCGGCGCCGACAATGATGGTGTCCCAGGTGGTGGACATGGCGCGCCAGTGTCGCTGCCCAGGCGCCCGTGCGCAAGAGCCCCGCGTGTAGTGGTGCCGCGTGCGTTACGGTGTTTCCAGCAGCACGCCGTACTCCTGCGCTGCATCGAGCAGGGTGCCCAGCTGGTCGAAGGCATAGGTGGAAAACACCAGCAGATCGAAACTATCGGTGCCCAGTCGGTGCGCTGCGCACGGCACGTGGTGGTGACCGGTCAGCCGCAACTCGCCCACCGGCCAGGCGGCATCGCGCAGATCGAGTGCAAACAGCTTGGACAAGGTCTCGCGACAACGGGGGCCTTCGATGTGGATGCGGCAACGCGCATGGCCCAGGTCGGTCACTGCGCCGATGTCGGCAGTCACATGCCGGCGCAGGTCCGCCACAAGGTGCGGGTCTGACGCAGCCAGCAACTGGTATTCGCACGGCCCGGTGCACATCAACAGGCCCGGCGCCACTGTTGCGACTTGCCCGGTGCGTTGCGGCACGCCAGCCGCGCCCCATGCCGCGGCCAATGCGCCCCGCAAACCATCGCCACCCGACGCCCAGGCGTGGATCAGCAACAGACCCGGCACGGTCTGGGCGCGCAACACGACGCCCACCTGCCCGCCCGGCGTCGGGCGCTGGCCCGGCTGGTGGCCGTCGAACGGGTTGCGATGGCGCGACATGGACGGCTGCGCGGTTTCAGACACGGTATCGCTCCCCACTCTGGTCCAGGAAACACGGATCGACGACCTTCAACCGGTATTGCCGGCCATGCACGGGCGACGCGGCGATGACTTCCTGCCCGACATGGCGCAGGCCGCCTTGCAGCAGCCCAAGTGCGATCGACTTGCCCACCTCCTTCGAGTAGGTGGTCGAGGTGACATGGCCACGCCCATGGCCCTGGATCGCGTCGCCAGTGAAGAACAGGATTGCACCGTTGTTCGGCGGCTCGCTGGCGCTCACCGCCTCCAACCCCACCAATGTCGGCCGGTCGCCCTGCACCAGGTTGTCGCTGGTCTTGAGCGCGCCGCCCCAGAACGGCTTGAGCGTGCTGGCCATCTTGCCCATGCCCATGTCGTCAAGCGTCGTGCGGCCGTCCATCTCGGAGCCGACGACATGGCCTTTTTCGATCCGCAGCGAACCCAACGCCTCCAGGCCGTAGGGGCGCAGGTTCCAGGGCTTGCCCGCTTCCAGCAGATGGTCCCAGACCTGGCGGCCGAAGTGGGTGTGGGTGTAGACCTCGTAGGCGAGTTCGCCGGAAAAGGTCAGCCGGATGATGCGCAGCGGGATCCCCGCCAACGCGCCGGCTCCCACCGTGTCGAGCACGCCCATGTGCCCGAGTGCCTCGGTGCTGCAGTCCACGTCAGCCAACGCGGCCTTGAGCACGTCGCGCGCCCTCGGCCCGGCCATGCTCATGCCCGCCCACTGGTCCGACACCGATGCCACGGTCACGCGCAGTTCCGGCCACACCACCTGCAGCAGGAACTCCAGGTGGCTCATGACCTTGGCCGCCTGCGCGGTGGTCGTGGTCATGAAGAACTGCGTCTCGCCGATGCGGCTGGTTGTGCCGTCGTCCATCACGATGCCGTCTTCGCGCAACATGAAGCCGTAACGCGCCTTGCCCACCGGCAGCTTGGCAAAACCGTTCACGTAGACCCGGTTCAGGAATTCGGCCGCGTCCGGACCCTGCACGTCAATCTTGCCCAGCGTGGACACGTCGGCGATGCCGACCTGCTCGCGCACGAAGTCCATCTCGGCCTTGTAGGCCTCGGACAAGTTCGCGCCATGGCCGTGGTACCACAACGGGCGTTTCCACGCGCCGGCTTCCATCATGTCGCCGCCGTTGGCGACATGCCAGTCGTGCATCGGCGTGCGGCGCACCGCTGCCAGGTGGCCGCGCACGCTGCGCCCGGCCAGCGCGCCGATGGTCACCGGCGTGTACGGCGGGCGGAAGGTGGTCGTGCCGACCGCGTCCAGCCCCAGTTCACGCCGCGCCGCCATGATGGCCATCCCGTTGAGATTGGATGTCTTGCCCTGGTCGGTTCCCATGCCCAGCGTGGTGTAGCGCTTGAGATGCTCGACCGAGCGGTACCCTTCGCGGTGTGCCAGATCGATGTCCTCCACCGTCACGTCGCTCTGGAAATCGACGAAAGCTTTTCCCTTGCGTGCGGGTAGCAGGACCGGCGGCGCGGCGGTGAAGGCCATCGACGTATCGGCAGCCTGCGGCGGCACAACCGGGCCTGGGGCGTCGATGGACCTGCCTAGGCCATCGGCGATCTGCTGTGCCGCCTGCCAGCCACTGTGCAGCGCGGCGGACAGGTCCTGGTTCCCGACCATGGAGCCGACGCCGCAATGGTTCTTGTCGAATCCGCCGGGAACAAAACCCGCAACTTCGGCCCGGTACACCGGTTTGATGCCACGGTGTGAACTCAGGTGCACACTCGGGGTCCAGCCACCCGACATCGCCAGCAGATCGACATCCATGGCCGATCCTTCGCCGGTGACGCCGCCACGATCCATGTCGTAGGGCACCAACGTACAGCGGCTGACACGTTGCCCGCCCTGCGCGTGTGCCACGGCCGTGGCCAGCCGCACCTCGACGCCCGCCTCGCGCGCGCGCTGCAACACCGCATCCCCGGCGCCCGGCCGCAGGTCGGCCACGCATGCCGCGGCGCCCGCCAGCGCCAGCGCGATCGCATCGCCATATGCCGCGTCGTTGTTGAGCGCGAATACCGCCTTGCGCCCTGGCAACACCGCATACCGGTTGACGTAGGTGCCCACCGCCCCAGCGAGCATCACGCCCGGCAGGTCGTTGCCGGCAAACACCAATGGGCGCTCCAGCGCGCCACAGGCCATGACGATGCGCGCAGCGCGCATGATGTGCAGCCGCTGGCGCGGGATGCCGCGCGCTGCATCGGCAACACCAGGCTCGCAGCGCTCGACGATACCGACCGTGTTGCCGTCATACAGCCCGAAAGCGGTGGACCGTGTCAGCAGGCGGACACGCCCGGTGGCCTGCAGATCGGCCAGGATCTGCGTCAGCCACAGCGACTGCGCACTGTCCACCGCCTGTCCGAGCAACGAACCTCCGGCCAGGAAATCCTGCTCGACCAGCACCACGTCCAGGCCGGACCGGGCCGCGCCAAGGGCAGCGGCGAGCCCTGCCGGCCCCGAACCGACCACCACCACATCGGTGAAACCGTGGTGCCAGTCGTAACGATCCGGGTCGGGCTGGGTCGTCGCCTCGCCCAACCCTGCGGCCTTGCGGATGAAGTGTTCGTAGAACATCCAGGCCTTGCGCGTCGGCCCCATGAAAGTCTTGTAGTAGAAACCCGCCACGAACATCGGCGACAACAGGCCATTGATCGCCATCAGGTCGAAACCCACCGAGGGCCAGGCGTTCTGGGTCCGCGTTTGCAGCCCCTCGTGCAACTCCAGCACGGTGGCGGCGATATTGGGTTCGCGGCGCGCGCCTGCTCCCACGGTGAGCAGCGCGTTGGGCTCTTCGACACCGGCGGCCAGGATGCCGCGCGGGCGGTGGTACTTGAACGAACGCGCCACCAGGTGTTTGCCATGGGCCAGCAGCGTGGCCGCGACACTGTCACCGGCCAGGCCGGACAGGAACTGGCCGTCGTGGGACAACAAGACCGGTCGTGTCCGGTCAATGCGTCCGCCGCTGGCGAGGCGGAATGCGCCCGAGTCGTTGCTCATGCGACACCCCCGCCCTGCGGGCTGCGGTGCGAGCGCCTTGGGAGCGGCCCGGCGGCGCGAATCACGATACCTCCGCCCTGCGGGCTGCGGTGCGAGCGCCTTGGGAGCGGCCCGGCGGCGCTCAATGAAATACCTCCGCCCTGCGGGCTGCGGTGCGAGCGCCTTGGGAGCGGCCCGGCGGCGC
>CAZADK010000183.1:0-7921 GCA_964483855.1 uncultured Rhodoferax sp. | reverse complement strand
TTCATCGACACCGCCACCTGCGACACGTCGATCTTCTCCTCCTTTCCGGTAAACAGGTCGTCGTACCGCGCCAGGTAGGTCGCGCTGTCGCCGATGTAGCGAAAGTAGGTGCCCAGCGGCCCGTCGTTGTTGAAACTCAGGCTGAGCGTGCAGATCGCGCCGCTTTGCGTCTTGAGCTGAATGCCCATGTCCATCGCAATGCCCAGCACCGGATGGATCGGGCCTTGCAGCGCATGGGCCTGCACAATGGGACTGCCGCACTGGTAGGCGAACAGGTCTACCGTATGAGCCGCATGGTGCCACAGCAGATGGTCGGTCCACGAGCGCGGCTGGCCCAGCGCGTTGGTGTTGGTGCGCCGGAAAAAATAGGTCTGTACGTCCATCTGCTGAACGTTGAACCTGCCGGCCGCGATCTGGTTCTTCACATACTGGTGGCTGGGATTGAAGCGCCGCGTATGGCCGCACATGGCTACCAGGGCGCTCTGCCTGGCAAGATCGACCACGGCCTGCGCGTCTTTCAGGCTGTCGGCCAGCGGAATCTCGACTTGCACATGCTTGCCGGCCTTCAGGCAGGCCAGGCTCTGCTCGGCGTGCATCTGCGTGGGCGTGCACAGGATCACCGCATCGACCTGCGTCAAGGCCAGACTGTCGGCCAGGCTGGTCGTCACATGGCCGATGCCGTATTTCGCCGCGACTTCGCGCGTCTTGTCGAGTTCGCGGCCAACCAGCGAGACGACCTCGACGCCGTCGATGTTCCTGATGCCGTCCAGGTGCTTGATGCCGAATGCACCGGCACCGGCCAGCGCAACCTTGATGGGTTTGGTCATGATGAATCTCCTTTTCCGTGGTGATGTGTGCGATGGCGATCGGCCGCACCGGCGGCCTCGAATCTAGAACTGCAGGATGAACAATGTGATGGCCGGAAACAGCACCAGCAGCACCACGCGCAGCAGATCGCTGGCGACGAATGGCATGACACCGCGGTAGGTATCGCGGATCGCGATGTCGGGCGCCATCGACTGGATCACGAACAGGTTCATGCCCACCGGTGGCGTGATCAGCCCGACCTCGACCACGATCAGCACCAGGATACCGAACCAGATCGCGGTGTGCTCTGGTGACAAGCCGAAATCGAGCCCGGAGATCATCGGGAAAAAGATCGGTATCGTCAGCAGGATCATCGACAACGAATCCATCACGCAGCCGAAGATCAGGTAGAAGATCAGGATCGCCGACAACACGGCATACGGCCCGAAGCCTTGGGCACCGACCCAGCTGGCCAGTTCCTGGGGCAGTTGCGACAGGGCCAGGAAGGTGTTGTAGGCAGCCGCACCGAGCACGATCATGAACACCATCGCGGTTGCCGACGCAGTCGACTCGAACGCCTCGAGCAACCTGCCCCGCTGCAGCCCGCCACGCCACCACGCCAGCAGTGCGGTGGTGACGGCACCGACAGCCGCACCTTCCGTGGGCGTGAAGATGCCAGCGTAGATTCCGCCGATGACGACGACGAAGATCAGCAGCACCGGCCACACGGCGCCCAGCGCCTGCCAGCGCTCATTCCACGGCAGCGGTTCGATCTGGCCTGCGGAAGACGGCGAGACGCGCACATAGATGCTGACCACGACCATGTACCCGATCGCCGCCAGGATGCCGGGCACGAAGGCGGCAGCGAACATCTTGGCGATGTTCTGTTCTGCCAGGATGGCATAGATCACCAGCACGATCGACGGCGGAATCAGGATGCCCAGCGTGCCGCCGGCGGCCAGCGCCCCGGTGGACAACGCGCCGGAATAACCGGCACGACGCAGCTCGGGCAAGGCCACCTGTCCCATCGTGGCGGCAGTGGCCAACGATGAGCCGCAGATGGAACCGAAACCGGCACAGGCGCCGATGGCCGCCATCGCAACGCCGCCCCGGCGGTGTCCGAGAAATGCTTCGGCCGCCTTGAACAAGGCCTTGGACATGCCGCCGAGTGTTGCGAACTGGCCCATCAGCAGGAACAGCGGGATGATGGACAGACTGTGGGTCGAGAACTGGCCATACGCCAGCGTCTTGACCTGGTTGAGCAGTGGCGCGGCGCTGCCATAGACCTGCCAGGATCCGATCAGGCCGAGCACCAGCATGGCCAGGCCGATCGGCACACGCAGGAAGATCAGCAACAGCAGGACCGGGAACGAGAGTCCGGCGAGCAGCAGCGGATCCATCAGTGACTACTCCTGGAGACAACAAAACCTTGCGGCGCCGGCACCAGACCGAGCGTCTCGAAAAGGCGCCATGCATATACGATGCAGCCAAGCATGGCGGGTCCGAACGAGGCCGCATAACCCCACCACACCGGCATCTGCAGGATGAAGCTGACCTCGCCATTGCCGTGGTAATCCAGCATGGCGAGCCCCATGCGCCAGACCAGCAGCGCCCACACCAGCAGCATCAGGGCGTCGGACAACACCTCCAGCACCCGGCGCATGGCCGGCGGATAGGATTTCCAGAACATGTCGACGATCGCGTGACCGTTCTTCAGATGACACCACGGCAGAAAGCAGAACACCGCCAGCGCCGTTCCGGCCTCGACCAGTTCGAAATCGCCCGGCACCGGGCCCAGACCGGCGAAGGACATGGCCCGCCCCGCGATGCTGGTCACCGTCAGCATGGACAACAGGCCCAGCACCAGCGCGCCGAACCATGCCAGCCACTGGCTCAACCGATAGATGATCTTGCTCATGGAAAAACCAGCGCGGGACGCCCGCTCAAGCGAACGCCCCGCGCCGACACGCACCAACCTATTTTTTCGAATATTTGAGGATCAGCGCCTCGGCCTCGGCCGCCAGCTTCGGGCCGTCCATGCCCTTGTCGCCCACCTCCTTGAACCAGACCCCGCGCACGCCGTTGGCTGCGCGCTGCCAGCGTGCCGTCTCCGTCGCATCGAGTGTGATGACGTTGTTGCCGGCCTTCTGCGCCAGCGACAGGCCCAGCTTGTCGGCCTCGTCCATCGCCTTGCCCAGTTTGCCGGCCACCTCGATACCGGAATTCGCATCGATCACCTTCTTCAGGTCGGCTGGCAGCTTTTCGTAGCTGCCCTTGTTCATGGCCACGACAAACGTCTGCGTGTACAAGCCCTTGTCACCGGTGAAACCCGTGTGGTTCCTGACGATCTGCTGCACCTTGACCGATGGCACGACTTCCCACGGGATGGTGGTTGCGGCGATCACGCCCTTGGACAAGGCCTCACCGACCGCCGGCACCGGCATGCCGACCGGCGTGGCGCCCAGTTGTTCGAGCATGATGTTGATGACGCGTGATCCGCCACGCACCTTCATGCTTTTGAGATCCTCGAGCTTGTTGATCGGATCCTTGCTGTGGAACAGGCCAGGACCGTGGGTATGCACCGCGATCATCTTGACGTCCTTGAACTCGTCCATTGCGTTCTTCTGGACATACTCCATGAACGCCTTGGACGAGACTTCGGCAGAACCACTCATGAATGGCAACTCGAACGCCTCGGTCTTCGGGAAACGGCCGGGCGTATAACCCAGCACCGTCCACACGATGTCGACGACACCGTCCTTGGCCTGGTCGAACAACTCGGGCGGCTTGCCGCCAAGCTGCATGGTCGGGAAGTGCTGGATCTTGATACGCCCACCACTTTCCTTCTCCACCTTCTCGGCCCAAGGCACCAATCCCTTGGCCGGAATGGCCGCTTGCGCCGGCAAAAACTGGTGTAAACGCAGTGTGACGTCGGCGGCATGCGCCGACTGCATGGCCATGGTGAACGCGAACGCGCCCAGCACGGAGGTCAGGGTGAATTTCATGGTCAGTCTCCTGGTGGTTGCAAATGGGATCCGGGGCGCTGGCACACCCTCGCGCCGTGTCATGTGGCCCGCCTCCTGGACGCTAACACGCGCGACCTTCGCCGCAAACGGTGTTAGGCCCAGCCAGCGCGCACCCACATGGCACATGTTCACGACCGACTCTCCAGAATCAGGTGACCAACGGCGGTATTGGACGCCGGCACATGGTAGAAACGATGCGCCAGATGCGGCTTGGCGCCGCCGGTCACATCGGCCATCGCGCCGCGCGCGATCAGCCACATCACCAGTTCGATGCCCTCGGAGCCGGCCTCACGCACATAGTCAATATGGGGCACACGGGCCAGGCCTGCCGGGTCGGCGATCAGCCGGTCCAGGAAGTTGTTGTCGAACTCCTTGTTGATCAATCCGGCACGTGGCCCCTGCAACTGGTGGCTCATGCCGCCGGTGCCCCAGATCTGCACCCTGAGCGGCGCGTCGAAGGATGCGATGGCGCGGGCGATCGCCTTGCCGAGATCGAAGCAACGTTTGCCCGAGGGAGCCGGATACTGCACGACGTTGACCGCGAACGGAATCACCGGACACGGCCAGGCCTTTGGCTGGCCGCACATCAGCGACAACGGAACCGTCAAACCATGGTCAACATCCATCTTGTTCACGATGGTCAGATCGAAATCGTCCTGGATCACCGATTGCGCGATGTGCGATGCCAGTTCCGGGTGACCGATCACCCTGGGTACCGGGCGCGGCCCCCAGCCCTCATCAGCTGGCTGGAATTCGGCCGCAGTGCCGATGGCAAAGGTCGGGATCATCTCCAGGCTGAACGCGGTGGCGTGGTCGTTGTAGACCAGGAAGACCACGTCGGGCTGGTTGTCCTGCATCCACTGCCTGGAAAATTCGTAGCCCTTGAACAGCGGTTGCCAGTAAGGCTCGGTGGTCTTGCCCAGGTCGATCGCGGCGCCGATCGCCGGCACATGGGAGGTGTAGACACTGGCGGTGATGCTGGCCATCAAGCGGCTCCTTCCTGTCCTGCGCGGCCCTGGGGTTGTCGGTGCGCCTGCGCATCCCCATCTTCCCCGACATAACGATTGCCTTGCGCCGAACGGCCACCGGCGACCATCATCGCGCGATACTCGTCTTCGGTCATGCCGGTCATGCTGCCGGCCATCTGCTGGAAACTTTTGCCATCGGTGGCACCGATCTTGGCCAGGAAATAGATGTTGCCGCCAGCCGCAATGCAGCGGTTCAGGTCGCGCGCCAGCACCGCCTGCTTCTGCTCTTCGCCCATCGGCCACTCGTCCAGGTAGGCGCGCTCATCGGCCTTGAAGCGGATGCGGTTCTGGGCCTTCATCAACGACATGCAGAACTGGTTCAGGTGATACCCCAGGCGCGACTGCTCCGCATCGAAGATCGTCGTGCCGGGAACATCCTTGTACGGTTTGTCCAATGCCATCGCGGTTTCCTCTTGTGTCACGCCCAATACAGGCGCGTCGGGTTGTCGACCAGGAGTTGCTGGCGCAACTGCGCGGTGGGCGCGATCTGCGGGATGAAGTCGACCAGCAAGCCATCATCGGGCATGTGGTCCTTCAGGTTGGGGTGTGGCCAATCGGTGCCCCACAACACCCGGTCCGCAAAGGTCTCGACCAGCGTGCGTGCAAACGGAACCACATCCTGGTAGGCGTGTTGCTCACCGTGCAGTGCGCTCGGACCCGTGATCGACAGCCGTTCCGGACAACTGACCTTGCTCCAGACATGGCCATGTTCGCGCATCATTTTCATGAACAGGCTGAACTCCGGCCCGTCGACCGGCTTGGACACATCAGGGCGGCCCATGTGGTCGACCACGACCGTGGTCGGCAGCGCGGTGAAAAAATCATACAGCTGCGGCAGATCCTGGGCCTCGAAATACACCACCACATGCCAGCCCAGCGGCGCGATGCGGTGGGCGATCTCCAGCAACACCTCGCGCGGCGTGAAGTCGGCCAGGCGCCGGACAAAGTTGAACCGGGTGCCGCGCACGCCGGCGACATGCATGTCCTGCAGCTCGGCATCGGTCACGTTGCGGTTGACCGTGGCCACGCCGCGCGCCTTGCCGTTGGAGGCCTTGAGCGCATCGACCAGCGCCCGGTTGTCGCTGCCATGGCAGGTGGCCTGCACGAGCACATTCCTGTCGAAACCCAGGTGGTCACGCAACGCGAACAGCTGCTCCTTGGATGCGTCGCAGGGCGTGTACTTGCGCTCGGGTGCATAAGGGAACACCTGGCCCGGGCCGAACACATGGCAATGCGCATCGACCGCGCCAGCAGGCAGTTGGAAGCCGGGTTTGCTCGGGCCGTCGAACCAGTCGAGCCAACCGGGGGTCTTGGTGAATTGCGTCGCCATGGTCGTACGCGCCGTTCAGTCGATGTATTTCAGGCCGGCTTTCTCGAGCGCCGCACGCATGTGGTACATGTCGAGCCCGAGCACGCCGGCGGCCAGCTTGGCGCGCTTGTCGGCCTCGTTGGTTTCGCGCGCAGCCGCCGCATCGGCCACCTGCTGCGCCAGCGCAGCGGGCACCACGACGACACCGTCGTCATCGGCCACCACCACGTCGCCCGGGTTGACATGGGCGCCGGCGCACACCACCGGGATGTTGACCGAACCCAGCGTGGCCTTGATCGTGCCTTTGGCATGCACTGCCCGGGAGAACACCGGAAACTGCATGCTGCGCAGGTCCTTGGTGTCGCGCACGCCGCCGTCGATGACCAGGCCCAGCGCCCCCCGGGCGCGGAACGAGGTCGCCAGCAAATCGCCGAAGAAACCGTCGGCGTTGTCCGAAGTCACGGCCGCCACCACGACATCGCCGGGCTGCAACTGTTCGGCCGCGACGTGCATCATCCAGTTGTCGCCCGGATGCAGCAACACCGTGACCGCAGTGCCGCAGACATGGGCGCCGGTGTAGATCGGCCGCATATAGGGTTTCATCAGCCCGACGCGGCCCATCGCCTCATGAATGGTCGCGACGCCGAACGCCGACAAGGCTTGCGTGGCGGCCTTGTCGGCGCGCACGATGTTGCGCTTGACGATACCGAGTTGCGTCATGTCACCGGCCCTTCTTTTTCAATGCGGCGTCCAGGCGCGGAAACACGCGCCGGGCATTGCCTTCGTAGATCTGGAACCGGTCCTCGTGACTGAGGATCTTCGACGCCTCGATATAACGCCGGGTGTCGTCGTAGTAGTTTCCGGTCTGTGGATCGATGCCACGCACGGCACCGATCATTTCGGAGGCAAACAAAACGTTCTTGACCGGGATCACGGTATTGAGAAGGTCGATACCCGGCTGGTGATAGACACAGGTGTCGAAGTAGATGTTGTTGAGCAGGTGGTCCTGCAGCAAGGGCTTTTTCAGTTCCTGTGCCAGGCCGCGGAAACGACCCCAGTGATAGGGCACGGCACCGCCGCCGTGCGGGATCAGGAAACGCAGCGTCGGGAACTCCTTGAACAGGTCGGACGTCAGGCACTGCATGAAGGCCGTCGTGTCCGCGTTCAGGTAATGTGCACCGGTGGTGTGGAAACACGGATTGCAGCTGGTCGACACATGGATCATCGCCGGGATGTCGTGCTCGACCATCTTCTCGTAGATGGGAAACCAGTGCCTGTCGCTCAGCGGCGGCGAATTCCAGTAGCCGCCGCTCGGGTCCGGATTGAGGTTGATGCCGACGTTGCCGTACTGGGCGACACATTTTTCGAGTTCGGCGACGCAGGTCGCCGGATCGACGCCCGGTGACTGAGGCAACATGGCGGCGCCGATGAAATTGTCCGGGAACAGCTGGGACACCCGGTAACACAACTCGTTGCAGATCGCCGCCCAGGTCGACGACACATTGAAGTCGCCGATGTGGTGCGCCATGAAGCTGGCCCGTGGGGAAAAAATCGTCAGGTCGGAGCCGCGCTCCTTCATCAGCCGCAACTGGTTGGTCTCGATCGATTCGCGCAGTTCGTCGTCGCTGATCGTGAGTTCGGATACCTTCGGGCGGGACGCTGGCTCCTGAATGCCCGCGATCTGGCGATTGCGCCATGTTTCCAGCGCCTTGGGCGCGGTGGTGTAGTGGCCGTGCACGTCGATGATCATG
>CAZADK010000182.1:0-7929 GCA_964483855.1 uncultured Rhodoferax sp. | reverse complement strand
GTCGCCGGCTGCGCCACCGAACACCGTGTCGCCGGTGTCGCTGAGCACCACCAGCCCCCGCTCGGCTGCGTCGGCCGTGCGCACTGCATCGTCGATGGCGACCGCATCCTTCTTCTGGAATTCGGCGCGCAGCGACCAGGCCAGATCGGCCAGTTCATCGGCGAGCGTCTCGGCCAATGCCTGGTCGTTATCGGTCACGACGATCGACGACCAGCCGCCCTCGGAAACGTCGAGCCAGGGCTGCATCGGGTAATTGGACGCCTGCAGCACGCGCGGGTCGGCCTCCATGGCCCGGGCGCGATCGAACCAGGTCTTCATCGGCGCGCGCGAGGTCAGGAACTGCTCCTGGTGCGAGAGCAGCGGCAACTTGCGCCAGGCGGTGGTTGGGCGCGCACCGTGGAACAGGATCTTGAGCAGCAGTTCGGTGCCGATGCGGCCGGTGTCGAACGGGTCGTGCGGCTGCGTGCGGTGACCGACGATGGCGCTGGACAGAGCCACCATCTTGCGCGTGATGTTGGCATGATGGTCCAGGCCCAGCATGATCGGGATATCCGGGCCCAGCACGTCGCGGCAGGCCTGCAATTGCGCGCCTTCGACATCGTCCATGTCTTCGCTGGCACAGGCACCATGCAATTGCAGGGCCAAGCCATCCAGCGGGCCGGCGGCCTTGAGCCCGTCGCGGATCTTGCGATCGAAGAAGTCGTACGACGCGCGGTCGATGCGTCCACCGGCCACCGCCCAGCCGCGGATGATGGGCACCGTCTGCACCGGCAAACCAGACTGTTCGATGGCCTCGATGTGCCCACCGATCTGGCCCATGCCACGGAAACGGCGCAAGATTTCGTCGCCCTCGAAGATGCCGAAGGATTGGTAGTCGCGCAGCATCGTGGGCAACGGGTTGAAATCGTTGGTCTCCTGGCCGATATGAATCAACGCAATACGCATCCATGACCTCCTGCTGAAGCTGCGCCATCCAGGCGCAAGACACCGGTCGCGACCACCGCGCCGCACGCCAGCGGCATGCTGGCGCAGAGCCGCTTTTCAATCATAGTCAGGCCGCCATGCCGGCTTGCACATTGCATGTTTCGTGCCACGAAACATCGCCGCGGCGCCATCCGCCAACGTTGCCGTGCTGCGCGCCTGCCGGTCCTCACGCATGCCCCGCGGCGTGCACGTCGGCCAGCGCGCCTTCGATCGCGACCAGCGCCTGGTCCAGCTCGGCCTTGCCGTGCACCGCCGAAAAACCGTGGTGCGCCGCCGGCTGAAAGTAGACCCCGCGCTCGTAACAGGCCCGCACAAAGCGGCGCTCGGCATCGTGGTTCTTGGACGCCGCCTTGCGGTATTCGTCGATCGAACCCGAGACACCGAAATACAGTCCGAAACGCGGGCCGGCATGCTGCAGGCGCAGCGTCACGCCGCTGCGGGCGATGGCCGCCGCGAATCCGGCGTAGAAATCGGCGCACAAGGCATCGAGCCGGTCGTAAAAACCCGGGCTGCTGTATACCTCGAGCGCCGCCAGCGCCGCCAGCACACCCGTCGGATGGGCCAGGAAGGTTCCGCTCATCTGGCTCGTTCCCAGTGGCTGCAGATGCTCCATCACCGCGCGGCGCCCGGCCAACGCGCTGATCGGCATGCCGGCGCCGAACGCCTTGCCGAGCACGCACAGGTCCGGCGTCACGCCCAGTTTTTGCTGCGCGCCGCCAGGGGCAACCCGGAACGCCGTCAACACCTCATCGAAGAACAACACCGTGCCATGGCGGTCGCACAAGCGCCGGCACAGTTCCAGAAAACCCGGCTGCGGCATCACGCAACCCTGGTCGTAGTTGATCGGTTCCAGCAACAGCGCCGCCACCTCGCGCCCATGCGCGGCAAACGCCGCCTCGAGCGCCTGCGGGTCATTGAACGGCAGCACGATCAGATGGTCGCGGGTATTGGCTGGAACACCGGACGACTCGACATATGGCGTCGGGGTACGCGCCGGGCCGGCATGCTCCAGCGGTGGCATGACGCTGAAGTTGAGCGCATCGCTGTAGCCATGGAAGTGGCCTTCGAACTTGATCAGCTTTTCGCGTCCGGTCGCGCACCGCGCCAGCCGCAGGCCGTGCATTACCGTCTCGGTGCCAGAACCTGCGAAGCGCACCATCTCGGCACAGGGCACCAGTTCACTGATGCGCTGCGCCAGCTGCGCATGGTGGACCGTCTCGGCCGAACACACGATACCCATGTCCAGCGCACGCTGCACCGCCGCCTTGATGCGCGGATGGTTGTGGCCGAGCAGGGATGCGCCGTGCGAGATCGACATGTCGAGGTAGGCACGCCCCTGCAGGTCAAACAGCCAGGGCCCGTCGCCACGCGAGACGAAGAACGGATGTCCGATGGCGTCGTTGCGCCTGGCCGATGCGCAGACCCCGCCGGGCAGGTACCGGCTCGCCAGCGCATGTTGCGCCAGCGCCGGATTTTCGACAGCAGCCTCATGCATGGCGGTCCCAGGTCAAAGAATACCGAACCGCCGAAACACCTGGGCCAGCGACTCGCCCGTGCGCAATGCGTCGCGGGTGTTGTTCTCGCCCAGCACCTTGGCCATGGCCTTGTCGATCACCGCGCCTTCATGGGTCTTTGGCACCACGACGACACCGTCGATGTCGCCGAACACGATGTCGCCCGATTCGATGGCTACGCCGCCACACTCCACCGGCACGTCACGCTCGACCATGCGTGCCCGGCCCTTGGTGTCGAGCGGCCCGATGCCGCCATGGAACACCGGGAACCCCATGGCCCGGATCTGCCTGACGTCACGCACCAGGCCATCGGTGACACAACCGGCCGCGCCGCGCACCTGCGCGGCGGTGGACAACAACTCGCCCCACGGTGCGATGCGTTCGGTCGGCCCGTTGCAGGCCAGCACGATCACCTCCTGCGGCTGCAGGTCATCGACCAGCGCGATCTCGACCTCGTACGGGTTCTCCCCTTCGCGCACGCCATAGGCCGGCATATACAGGCCGGTACGGGCACGCCCGACCAGCACCTTGCCATCATCGACCGGCCGCACGAACGGCTTCATCGCACGCCGCACCAGGCCCAGGCTGTCCATGACATCGGACAGGATGGAGGAACTCAGCCCCTGCAATTGCGACGGTTCCAGTTTGTTCATGGAGGCTCCCTGGTTGTTGCGGAACGAACGAAAAATCTGCCCGGATGCTACTGCCGGGGCACGCGCACTTCAATTGCCCCAGCACCTGCCGGGCACTGGCGCATCGCGCCAGATCGTGTATATTGGGACGGCTTTGCGCGTCACTTTTTTTGTCGCACCTCCATGCACAGCCCCGGTAGCCGTGCGTGGCCCAGACCCATATGCAGATCGCTTGTTGAGGGAGTCAGCACCATGAGCCTGGATCGTCGTTACATCGTTGCGCCGGTTCACAAGGCCATGCAATTGATCGATGCGCTGGTCAGCGGCAAGACGCCGATGGCCTTGTCCGACCTCGCTGCCAGCACCGCGCTGCCCAAGACCACCGCGTTCCGTTATCTCTACACGCTGCGCGCCTCGGGTTTCGTCACCTACGATGAGCGCACCGAGCGATATTCGATCGGCCCGCGCATGGCTGTCACGTCGCCCCTGCCCAGTTATGCGGAACGCATCAAGAAAATCGCGCAACCGGCCATGTTGCGACTGCAACGCCAGTTCAACGAGACGGTGAACCTGGGCATCCGCGACGGGAGCGACATCGTCTACATCGACATGGTGGGGTCGAGCCGGCTGCTGCATGCCGAGGCCATGATCGGCAAGCGCGATCCGCTGCACTCGACCGCATTGGGCAAGGCCATCCTGCTGACGCTGGGCACATCCGAGATCGACCGCGCCGTGCCCCGGCGCATGGTCGCGCGCACGCCCTACACCATCACGGATCGCGACCACTTTCTCGACGACATCGCACGCAGCGTGGCGCGCAAGTACGCCCTCGACCTGGAAGAAAACGAACTGGGCGCGCGTTGCGTGGCCGCGGCGATCGCAGAGCCCTCGGGCCGCGGCGCGATGGCTGCAATCAGCATCTCCGGGCCCTGCCAGATGATGTCCGACGCAACACTCGCGCGCATGGGGCGTGTGCTGGCCGGCACGGCCGGTTCGATCGATATCTCCTCCGCCTTGAACTAATCGTTGCGGCCGACGAAACGCCCGCGGCAAGACGTTTCACGGCGCGAAACATTCTGGTGGCTCGCGGACGCGGCAATCGGGTCGCGACGAGAATCCGTGGCCTCACAATGTTTTCATGTCGTCAAACCCTAGGGGAATGCAGCCATGATCCGTATCGCCACTGCCGGTTTTCTGCATGAATCCAATACCTTCTCGACCATCCCCGCCAGCCTGGCGTTATGGGAGCGCGCCGGCATCCTCGAGGGTGACGCAATCCGGCTTGAATACGCGCAGGCGCAGTCCACCTTGTCCGGATTTCTCGCGCTGGAACAGGAAGACCCGCTGGTCCAGGTCGTGCCGCTGGTGTTTGGTCGGCTCACGCCGATGGGCGCCATCACCCAGGAGGCGATCGAACACCTGATGCAACGCATCGTCGGGGCGATCCGCGACAACGGGCCATGGGACGGCGTGTTGCTGCCGCAACATGGCGCCGCCGTGTCGGTGCCGTTCCTGGACGCCGATGGCGAGATGTTGCGCCGCGTGCGCGAACTGGTCGGGCCGGACGTGCCGATCGGCATGGCGCTGGACATGCACGGCAATATCTCGCGCGCCATGGTCGAGCCGGCCGACGTTGTCACCGTCTACCAGACCAATCCGCACATCGACGCGCGCGCGCAGGCGCTGCTGTGCGGCCGGCTGCTGGTGCGCACAATCCGCGGCCTGATCCGCCCGCGCATGGCCTTGGCCACGCCGCCATTGGTGGTCAACATCCTGAACCAGGGCACGAGCGACAGGCCCATGGCCGACCTGCTCGCGGTGGCCGAAATACAGCGCCAGCGCCCCGGCGTGTTGTCGGTCAGTGTCGTCGAGGGTTATCCCTATGCCGACGTGCCCGAGATGGGCATGTCATTCATCGCCGTGACCGACAACGACCAGGCCCTGGCCGACGACGTCGCACAGCAACTGGCGCGCGCCGCCTGGGAGCTGCGCCAGGCACTCAACCAGGGCGGCACCGCCGTCGACGATGCGCTGCGGCAGGCCGACGCAGCACCGGCCGGACCCGTGGTGCTGTTCGACGTCGGAGACAACGTGGGTGGCGGCAGCCCGGGCGACTCGACCCACATCCTGCACGCAGCCCGTGAATTGGGCATCGGCAACCTGCTGCAGGCGGTGTGCGACCCGCAGGTGGTGCAGCAATGCCAGGCGGCGGGTATCGGCGGCCGCGTCACCGCATCGGTCGGTGGCAGGAGCGACCATCTGCACGGCGCGCCGTTTCCGATCGAGGCCACCGTGACCGCCCTGGGCGACGGCCGATACGAAGAAACCGGCCCCACCCACGGCGGTTTCCGGTTCTTCAACGACGGCCCGAGTTGCGCGCTCAAGACCGACGACGGCTATACCTTGCTGCTGACTTCGCGCAGCGCCGGTTCGTCCAGCCTGCAGCAGTTCCGCTCACTGGGCATCGAGCCGACCGGATTCAAGATCGTCGTGGCCAAGGGTGTGCATTCGCCGCGGCCGGCGATGGAGCCGATCGCCAAGGCGCTGATCTGGGTCGCCACGCCGGGGGTGACCAGCGCCGACCTGTCGACCTTCAGCTATCGGCATCGGCGCGTACCGTTGTATCCGTTCGAACCGGACGCAGCCTGGCCCTGACCGCCTCGCAGGCGTGGCGAACACGCTGCCCCGGCGGGACCCCCGCGCAGCGCGTTGCGCGGCAAGCCAGCACGCCCTCAGCCGCCTCGCCCGGGTGATGTGTCGGCGCCCGCCTGGATCGAGTCGAGCAGGCCCTTCATGTAACCCACGGCGAAGATCTGTCCACGCACCATGTAGCCGGGGTTCTCGTTGTTCTCGCCTTCCATCGTCGGCGCATGGTCCGGCCGCATCGGGCCGTCGAAGCCGATATCGACATAAGCCTGCATCGCTGCCGCCATGTCGGTCTTGCCCTCGTCGTGGAAGGTTTCCTCGAACAGGGGCACGCTGCCGCGGATGTCGCGGAAATGCGCGAAGAAGATCTTCTTGCGTTGGCCGAAATATCGGATCGCATCCGGGATCACGACGCCCGGCATGGCGGCGAAATTGCCCTGGCAGAAGGTGATGCCGTTGCTGGGGCTGTCGGCCATGTCGAGCACGCGCTTGAATGCGTCCATGTCGCGCATGATGCGCGCCAGCCCGCGCACCGGCGACATCGGCGGGTCATCGGGATGCAGCGCCAGCCTGACGCCGGCCGCCTCGGCGACCGGCAGCGCACGGTGCAGGAAATGGGCAAAGTTGTCCCACATCCGTGCGTCGGTCGTCGCGCCGGCATAGGTGTCGGGCACGTCCGCCAGGGCGCTGGCGTCGAACCGCGTCACCAACGCACCACCCCGTCCGGCGATGTCCTTCGTTGTGCGCAGCCAGTTGAACACCGCCATGAAGTTGTAGCAATACACCGGGATGCCGGCACGGCCCATGTTGGTGATGCTTTCGCAGACCCGGGCGATGTCATCGTCGCGCCCGGGCAGGCCGAGCGTGATCCGGTCCGACAACTGGTAACCCTCGATCACCGACAGCCGCAAGCCGGCCGCCTCGACACGCCGACGCAGCGCCAGCAGGTCCTCGTAACGCAGCGCGGGCCCCTGCTCGCGTTCGGGCGCCATCGTCACGCCGGGAACCGTGCTGACCACATCGGTCATGCCCATCTGGCGCGCCAGGCGCAGGTCGGCTTCGTCAAGGGGGCGGGAAACCATGGCCAGTCGCATGATGACTCCTTCTCGTGGTGGATGACGGCGCGCCCAGGCTCACGCGGGCTCGGGCTGGAAACGGCACGATACACCATGGCCTTCGCCGATCCAATGCCATGTCGGCGTACCCGAGCGGCCATGGTCCTCGCCGAAACAGCACGGGCCAGCCTGGGCAGCGCCACGCGCAAACTCCACGTCGGGCGGTGCCTCAGCCAGTTTCGCCCGCTGGCGCGATGGGTCCGGAATCGGGACCGCATCCAGCAAGGCACGGGTGTAGGGATGGCCCGGGTGCTCGAAGACCTGGATGGTGTCGCCCAGTTCGACCAGCTGACCGCTGAACATGACCGCCACGCGGTGCGCAACATGGCGCACCATCGCCAGATCATGTGCGATGAACAGGTACGAGAGGCCCAGGCGCTGCTGCAGGTCGCGCAGCAACGCCACGATCTGCGCCTGCGTGCGCACGTCGAGCGCCGACACCGGTTCGTCACAGACCACAAAGTCCGGATTCACCGCCAGCGCCCGGGCGATCACGATGCGCTGGCGCTGGCCACCGGAGAAGGCATGCGGATACCGCTGCACCACGTCAGGATCCAGGCCGACGAAGCCCAGCAGTTGCGTTACCCGATCAGCCATCCGCGCCTTCGGCACCGACCGGTGAACCTGCAATGGCTCTGTCAGGATCTGCCCGACCGTCATGCGCGGATTCAGGCTGGAATACGGGTTCTGCAACACGAACTGCATGTGCCGGCGCATGCGCCGCACTTCGCCACGCGCCATGGTCATCAGTTCGCGACCGAGCAGTTGCACCGAGCCGCCGCTGGCGCCCTGCAGTTGCAGGATCGCGCGGCCGGTCGTGGTCTTGCCCGAACCCGACTCGCCGACCAGGCCCAGCGTCTGCCCGGGCGCAATGTCGAACGACACCCCATCGACCGCGCGCACCGCCGGAGCCCCGCGGCGCGGCGCAAACACCACCGACAGGTCGCGCACGCGCAGTACCGGCTCCGGCGCCACCGAACCGCCGGACTGCGGGGCTGAGCGCCTTGGGAGCGGCCCGGCGGCGCTCACTGGACTACC
>CAZADK010000181.1:0-7956 GCA_964483855.1 uncultured Rhodoferax sp. | reverse complement strand
CGGGCGTGAGTTGCTCCAGGATGGCCATGTCGTTGAGCGCCAGCGCCATGTCGCCGTCGGGGCCATGCAACGACAGATAGGTAGAAGTTGCCTGGCCCGCCAGCACCTGGCAACCCTGCACATCGACGCCGGCGCGCCGGGTGCTCTCGAGCAGGCTTGCGCCATACAGGTCGTCGCCGACCGCGCTGATCAGCCGCACGTCCCGGCCCAGCCGCGCCAGGTTCTCCGCGACATTGCGGGCCACGCCGCCAGCCGCGCAGCGGATGCGTCCCGGCGTCGAATCCTGCGCCACCAGCGCATGGTCGGTGCTGCCGGTGATGTCCATGTTGGCCGCACCGATGGCCAGCACGAAACGGGGCTGGGACATCACATAACCCCGGCCGACGATGCGGCCCTTGCGGGTCAGTTGCATGATGTGGCCTGCGACCGCGGCGCGGCTGATGCCCAGCCGCTCGGCCAGCGTCTGCTGCGCAATCAGCGGATCGGCACGCAGCAGGTCGAGGATTTCCTGCTCACGGCCGGTCATGCAAACAATAGTTTGGCGAGAAAAACATTGTTCGAATTCTAATCCTGCTGCGCGACCCAGCGATGGATAAAGTGCCGGCGCAGGAATTGAAGACAATCGCCCCATGACGACTCGATGCGACTGGTTCCCGGCCCTGCCCGCGCAGGCGCTAACGGTGGCCAACACCGTCGTGGCCGCATCGGTTTGTGGCCAGGACCTGGCCTTGTGGCGCAGCGCATCCGGTTCGGTACAGGCCTGGGAAGACCGCTGCCCCCACCGCGGCGTGGCGCTGAGCCTGGGCCGGGTGCTGGGCGACCGGCTGGCCTGCGCCTATCACGGCTGGGAATACGCGGCAGGCGACGGCCGCTGCGTCGCAATTCCGGCCATGCCGCACCAGCCGGTGCCGGGCAAGGTATGCGTCAAGACCTTTGCGGCGGCCGAGTGCCAGGGCATGGTCTGGGTTGCGCCGGCCGAAAACCCGCCTGCGGTCCCGCCACCGGTCGCTGCAACGGACACGACACCCCATTTCCTGCGGTCGATCGCCATTGCAGTTCCCTGGGCGATGGTCGAGGCCGCGCTGGCCGCTCACGATTTCACGCCGGCTGGCCCCTGCCAATGGCGCGGTGCATGGGCCGGCCATGACCGGTTGCTGTTGTGGACACTCGACGCTTCCGCCGACTGGTGCCTGCTGCATGTTGCCAGCGCTGCACCGCCGCCGCAAGCGCAGTTGCCCGGCCTTTTCGGCGCGCTGCGCCACCTGCGCGAACGGCTGCAGATCGCAGCCGGCACCTGAACACGATGCCGTTCTGCACCGCCGACCCGAACCTGCGCAACGACTGGTTGACTGTCGGCGCCGCGTCGCAACTGCGCGCTGCGCCCGCCGCCCACCCGGTGCCGGCACGGCTGCTGGGCAACGACTTGCTGCTGTGGCAGAACGATGCCGCAGCCCCGCACTGCAGCGCCGATGGCCGCGCGCTGCCCATCATCAGCCGCTACGGCTACCTCTGGGTCCATACCGGCGACGGGCCGGCGCCGGCGTTGTTCGAACTGCCGGAGTTCGCGCAGCCGGGCCGGCGCATCGTGGATTGCGGCGGCATCGGTGTGGCCACCTCCGGGTTGCGCGTGGTGGAGAACTTCCTGGACATGGCGCATTTCCCATATGTGCACACCGGCACGCTGGGCAAGGTGCCACATACCGAGGTCGCACCCTACCGCACGGCCGTGGACGCAGCCAGTGGCGAGATCTGGGCCACGGAATGCCACTTCTTCCAGCCCCGCGCCTCGGCGTCGGCCGGCGACGGCATCGACGCGCAATACCGCTATCGGGTGATGCAGCCTTTCACCGCGGCGCTGTACAAGACCTGCCCGAATCGCGCCGGCGAATGGGACGTGATCGGCCTGTTCGTGCAGCCGCTGGACGACGAACAGGTGATCGCCCACGTGCTGCTGGTCTATTACGAAGACGTGCTGCCCGTCGCCGAGATGATCGCGTTCCAGCACATGATCTTCGGTCAGGACAAACCCATCCTCGAGAGCCAGCGCCCGCGCCGCCTGCCGTTGTCCGGGCCACTCGAAGCCCACATGCGCTGCGACCTGACGTCCACCACTTACCGGCGCTGGTTGCGCCAGCGCGGCGTGACGTTCGGTGTGCATCGGGAGCCGGGCGCATGATCCGCCTGTACGACTACGAACTCTCGGGCAACTGCTACAAGCTGCGTCTGCTGCTGCACTGGCTCGCAGTAACCTACGAGCGTATTGCGGTTGACTTCCACCCCGGGCGTGCGCACAAGTCCGCGTGGTTCATGCAGAACATCAACCCGCAGGGCCAGTTGCCGGTACTCGATGACGACGGCTTTGTGTTGCGCGACGCGCAGGCCTGCCTGGTCTACCTGGCAAGCCGCTACGACCCGGCTGGACATTGGTACCCGGACGACGCACAGACACGGGGACGGATACAGCTATGGCTGGCCACGGCCGACGACCTGACGCGCGGCATCTCGGCGGCCCGGCTGCATTACAGCTTCGGTTATCCGGCCGACATCGCCGTCTGCGAACGGCAAGGCCATGCGACGCTGCGCCTGCTCGACGATACGCTGGCCGAGAACCATTGCCACGGCACACGATGGCTGGCAGGCGGCGCCGCGCCCAGCATCGCCGACATCGCCTGTTTTCCGTATGCGGCGCTGGCCGGCGAGGCGCGGCTCGATCTGCGCCGGTATCCCGCGCTGCAGGCCTGGATCGGCGCGATGCGCCACCGGCCCGGGTTCATCGCAATGCCGGGCATCATCGATCCGGCGTTGTGACCAGGCCGCGTGACCAGGCCGCGTGACCACGCCCCGCGTGACAACGCGCCGGGCGGGCGTACTACACTGTCCGATCCCTGAACCCTGAAGGACTTGCAGTCATGAAATTGCTGATCACCGGTGGCGGCGGATTCGTCGGCGCCCGCCTGGCCCGCACCCTGCTCGCACGCGGCACACTCGCTGGCCAGACCATCAAGACCCTGGTGCTGACCGACCAGGTCGCATCCCCGGCCGACCTCACCGCCGACCCGCGCGTGCAGGACCGCACCGGCCCTTTGTTGTCGCAATGCGAAGCGCTCACGACAGAACCGTTCGACGGCGTGTTCCACCTGGCCTCGGCCGTCTCGGGCGAATGCGAACTCGATTTCGATCTCGGCATGCGTTCGAACCTGGACAGCACCCGCGCCCTGCTCGATGCCCTGCGCACGTGTGGACAGGCCAGCGGCAAGCCGACCCGCTTTGTGTTCTCCAGCTCGGTCGCGGTGTTCGGTCCCGACGCGGCGATACCGATGCCATCGCCGGTCGCCGACGACACCGTGCCGGCGCCCCAGTCGTCGTACGGCATCCAGAAACTGATCTGCGAACACCTGGTCTCCGACTACACCCGCAAGGGTTTCATCGACGGCCGCGCCGCGCGGCTGATGACAGTCTCGGTGCGACCGGGCCGGCCCAATGGCGCGGCCTCGTCGTTTTTCTCCGGCATCATCCGCGAGCCGTTGGCCGGTGTCGAGGCGATCTGCCCGGTCGACGCCAGCGTGTCGCATCCGCTGGCCTCGCCCGGCAAGACGGTCGAGGGCCTGATCAAGGTGTTCGAGGCCAGTCGCGAGCAGTTCCTCGGGCGCCTGGGCATGAACCTGCCGTCGATCAACGTGCGGGTGTCCGACATGCTCGATGCGCTCGAAGCAGTGGCCGGCAAGGCGGTGCGCGAGCGTGTCAAATTCGTGCGCGACGAACGTATCGCCGGCATGGTCGCCAATTGGCCAACCGGCGCCACCGCCAAACGGGCGGCGGGTCTCGGACTGCATCCGGACGACAGTTTTGCCGACATCATCCGGCAGTACATCGAGGACTGCAGGAAGACCCCGGGTGGGGATGCGGCGCTCAAGGGCATGGGCTGAATCTTGCGCTGCGGGGCAGCAGCGCGACGGATCAGTCACCCGCCCCGGTCAGACGTGTTTCCAGCGCATCCACGCCGCCGTGTTGAAGAAACTCGCCACGACGCTGCCTGGCGGCACCAACGCGTCGCAGGCGGCGCGCAGTTCGTCCGACAACACCATGCCGGCCACCGGCAAGGCGTGTTGCAGTTGCGCCAGCGTGCGCGGGCCGATGATGGGTGCGGTCACGCCCGGCTGGTCCTTCGCCCACAGGTAGGCGGCTTGCGCCGGGTCGAGCCCATGGGCGCGTGCCAGTTCGGCGAACTGGTTGCCCACGGCGATGCCGCGTTCGGTCACCCGTTCGGCATAGATGCCACCGCGCAGGGCGGCTCGGCTGTCGGCTGTCGGTGCACTGCCCACGGCATACCGCCCGGCCAGCATGCCCATGGCCATCGGCGACCAGGTGAACAAGGCCTGGCCATACCGCTGGCAGGCGGGAACCAGTTCGTTCTCGATGCGCCGCTCCAGCAGGTTGTACGGTGACTGCTCCGACACGAAGGCTGCCAACCCGCGCTCGGCGCTCACGTGTTGCGCCTGCGCCAGTTGCCAGGCCGGCGTCGTGCTCGATCCGATATGGCGCACCTTGCCCTGGCGCACCAGCAGGTCCAGCGCCGAGAGGGTTTCGTCGATCGGTGTGTCCGGGTCGGGCCGGTGCGGCTGGTACAGGTCGATATGGTCGGTGCCCAGCCGGCGCAACGAATCCTCGCAGGCGCGCAGCATATGGTTACGGCTCAGGCCGCGGTCGTTGACGCCGGGGCCGACCGGGTAGAACACCTTGGTTGCGATCAACACGTCGTGGCGCTGGGCGCGGCGCTGGAGCCAGCGGCCGATCAGGCGTTCGGCTTCGCCGCCCGCGTAACTGTTGCTGGTGTCAATCAGATTGATGCCACCGTCGACCGCAGCGTCGAGGATGGACAGGCTCTCGGCCTCGGGCGTGGGATTGGCCAGGTTATCGGTGCCCAGCACCAGCGACGAGACTTTCAGGCCGGTGCGGCCGAACGGACGGTATTGCATGGCCGTCATTCCTACTGCGTGCTGTAGCCGCCGTCGACGTAGACCATCGCGCCGGTCATGTAGCTGGCCGCGTCGCTGCACAGGAACACCGCGACACGCGCGATCTCCTCGGGCTGCGCCAGCCGGCCCATCGGCACCACCCGTTCGCCTATCTCCTGCATCTGCGCGTCGGACAGTGGCGCGGCGCGGCCGGCGGCGCGCAACATCGGCGTGTCGACCTCGCCCGGGCAGACGCAATTGAAACGCACGCCCTCGCGCGCGAGTTCCAGCGCGAAGCCGCGCGTGACCTGGTGCACCGCGCCCTTGCTGGCGGCATACGCCAGTGCACCCTTGCCGCCCAGCTCGCCCCAGATGCTGCCGAAGTTGACGACCGCGCCGCCACCGTGCGCGCGCATGTGGCGGGCCGCGGCCCGGCTCAAATGAAACACGCCGCCGGCGTTGACGGCCATGGAACGGGCCCAGTCGTCATCGTCGGTGTCCACGCCGCTCTTGCGTGCAATGATGCCCGCCGCGTTGACGACGGCGTTCAGGCGCCCGGTTTTGGCGACCGCCTGGGCTACCGCGTCATCGCAGAACGCCGAATCGCTGACGTCGCCGATCACCGCCGTGGCACCGATCTCGCTGGCAGTCTGCCGTGCCAGCACCGCATTCGCATCCACGATCACGACATCGGCGCCGGAGGCGGCAAACAGCCGCGCCACCTGCGCACCCATGCCACTGGCGCCGCCACCGACCAACGCGGTACTGCCGTGGAAATCGAACCGGACCTGCTGCATCTCGTACTCCCTTGTCTGATCAACCTTGCGTTCACCGCATTGCCGAGGCAGCGCGAGCGGCATCCGCCCCGCTGAAGCCCCACGTCTGTCAGACGCCACCTTGCGGATGGGTCGGATCGACCCACAACACCTGCTCCGGCTTTTCCACCGGCTCGATATCGACATTGACCGCGACCGCCTCGCCGTCACTGCGGCACAACACACATTCCAGTGCCTCGGTCGCACTGGCGTTGATTTCCTGGTGCGGCACATACGGCGGCACATAGATGAAGTCGCCCGGCCCGGCCTCGGCGACGAACTCGAGTTTTTCGCCCCAGCGCATGCGGGCCCGCCCCTTGACGACGTAGATCACACTCTCCAGGTGCCCGTGGTGGTGCGCCCCGGTCTTGGCATTGGCGTGGATGGTGACGGTCCCCGCCCACAACTTCTGTGCGCCGACCCGGGCAAAGTTGATCGCTGCCTTGCGGTCCATGCCCGGTGTCTGCGCAGTGTTGCCGTCCAGGTTGCCGGCCGGGATGACACGCACACCGTCGTTCTTCCAAAGCGGATGGTCGTGGTCTTGGCCGTGGTCGTGGTCGTGGTCTTGGCCGTGGTCGTGGTCGTGGTCGTGGGAAGTAGACATCGTGGTCTCCCGGATTGGAAGGCGCCGCGGCGCGGATACGGCTAAAGCGTCAAAAGCTTACACCAGTCGCCATTCCGACAGGGTCAATGGGGCCGGCACCGGCTTGGCTGCCGGGCCAAGGCCGCCGGATCGGGTCTGCTGCGCTGCACGGCCGATAATCCATCAGCGTGCCGCCGCCCATGGCATCGCGCCCACCTGAACCGACGGAGACAACCGATGCTGCTCGATGCCGATGAATGCCAGTTGGTGCTGGTCGATTACCAGACCCGCCTGATGCCGGCCATCGCCGATGGTGCCGCGGTGCTGGCCAACGCGGTGCGGCTGGCGCGTTTGGCCCATGCCATGCAGGTCCCGATGTGGGCCACTGAGCAGAACCCGTCCAAGCTGGGTGCGAGCGAACCGGCACTGGCCAAGGTGCTGGCCGAAGCCGGCGCGAGGGTTTTGCCCAAGATGGCGTTCAGCGGCTGCGGCGACGGCTTGCTCGAAGCACTGCGTCCGGCCCCGCGCAGCAATCCGCAGGGCGGCAACGCACGCAGCCTGCCCAAACACCTGCAAAAGGCGGTGCCGGAGCCGGCGGCGGCTGCACGCGGCACCATCGTCATCGCGGGTGTCGAAGCCCATGTCTGCCTGCTGCAGACGGCGCTGGAGTTGCTCGAAGAAGAGTTCGAGGTCTGGGTCGTCACCGATGCCTGCGGCTCGCGCACCGAACGTAACCGCGACGCGGCCTACGACCGGCTGGCCGGCAACGGCGTCGAACTGGTCACGAGCGAGATGGTGGCCTTCGAATGGCTGCGCAGCGCCGAACATCCGCTGTTCCGGGAAATACAGGCGCTGATCAAGTAGCCGGGACCAGGGGTCAGGTCTCCCATTTCTCATTTTTTCGACAAACTCATCGCTTCGCATCAGGATTTGGCGAAGCGGCTGTGTGCACTCGAAGACAAGACCGAGATGCTGGCAATGCAGCTCGATTCGTTCAGCCACGACACACGAACGCAACTCAAGCAGTTGTTCAACACCATCCGCGAAATGATGACGCCACCCGATCCACCCGATCCACCCGAGAGGCCTATCGGATTCGTACCGCCAGAGGATAAATCCAACGGCAAAAAGGCAGCGCGCGGCCAGAAAGCCAACTGAGGCAAGAGGCAAAACCTGCCCCCAAACTGTGACCGGCCAACCGCGCGCGGTCCATTCACCGCGCGGTCTGTGTGATTGCAAGACCTGACCCCATGCTCGCCCTCGGGGCAGCCCGGCGGCTCACGACCGCACCAGTCCATCGACCGGCACGATGGGCCGCTGCGACGGGAACACCGTATCGAGGCGGTCGGCGTCGATGCCCAGGTGGTCGCGCAACACGCCCTGCGCCACGGAGCGCAGGTCGGTCGTGGGCCGCAGATCGCGGCCCTCATGCAGTCTGGCCGGCGCCAGCCCCGGCCAGTCGGCGATCACGCGGCCGCCCTTGACTGCGCCGCCGACGAGGAACGCCGCGCCACCGACGCCATGGTCGCTTCCCTGCGTACCGTTGGGTGCCACGGTGCGGCCGAACTCGCTCATCACCAGCACGACGGTGCCGGCCCAGTGT
>CAZADK010000180.1:0-7962 GCA_964483855.1 uncultured Rhodoferax sp. | reverse complement strand
TGCAGCGGCGGCAGGTAGGGCTGGGTCACGAAAAGCGGCTTTTGCATGTGGTTTCGGTGCAGGTTCTCCTGATGCAAGGTTTGCAGGCCGACCGGCGCGAACGCGTCCTGGTCAGTGGCGTGGCAATGGTCGGGTCGGCTTCGCCACGGGTCACCCTGGCCGATCGGCAAGTATTTCGGTACGGCGCATAGTCGCTGCCTGAAAGCACCAGACGAATTGCGTCAGCCGCGCAAACAGCGCCATGTAACCAAAACTTGCCAGGAAAAAGCCGATCACGAGAGCCGTGGTGCTTTGGTAAAAGACAACTGCCCATGCGGCGGGCATGGCAGCAAGGAACCACACCAGGGAGCCGGTCAGCCCGTTCTGCAGCGTACGGCTGACGCCGGGAAACAGCTTGCGTACCACCCGGCGATGCAAAAAGTGGTGGAGGTGGCATCTGTCGGGCTGCCCCGGATGGTGCCCCTGGCGCTTGATCTTGCGATGGATCGAGAACAGCACCTCCAGCACCGGGTAGGAGCAGGCCAGCAGCGTGGCCCAGCCGTGGATATGGCTGTGCCGCATCGGCAAAAGGATCGCCACCCAGGCCACCAGAAAGCCGAGCAGGTAAGCGCCACCGTCGCCCATGAAGATCTTGCCCCAGGGCCAGTTCACCGCCACGAAGCCCAGCGCGATCATGGCCAGCAGGAAGGCCGTAGTGGCCAATTGGTCGTCGTCGAGTCGCTGGGCCATCAGCCCCATGGCTGTGAGCATGATCGCCACCACGCCACCGGCGAGGCCGTTGAACCCATCGATGATATTGGTCGCATTGGCAACGCCACTGACCACGAAAGCGGTAAACGCCACCGCGATCGGCGCGATGGTGAGCAGATGGTCAAGACCCCACAGACCGGTATCCTGCATCGCGGTTCCGGTGAGGGCCCAGGCCAGCACACCGCTGGCCATGGTGGCCAGCAGGCGCACCCGCACCGCGACATTCTTCGTGAAGTCCTCCATCAGGCCTGCGACGAATGCGGGGATACCCGCCAGCACCATCGGCCCCAGGATTTCGCGGGTGTCGGCCGGCGCGGCCAGGTAGGTGGCCAGCAATCCGACAGCGATGGCCACGCCTCCGATGCGTGGCGTGGGGTCGACATGCAGCTTCTGCACGCCAAACTGGCTATCGAGGCTGAAATGGCCATGCCAGTGCTTCGTGTAAACCAGCACGAGACCCACCACCAGCGTGGCTGCGAAGGGAATCAAATAAAGGAAGTTCATCCTCTTCCGAAGGCCCGCCGCCAGGCAAGCTCCAGCCGGTTGATCTTTTCTGCAGACGACGGGTCCAACCGCGTGTTGCGCAAGGACTGGCGAACGAACACGTAGATCAGCAGCAGCATGCCGGAGCCCAGCGTCGTGAGTATCGCGATCAGGGCTTTGCGCGGTTTGCTCTTACGTTCCGGCGGCTGGGCGACGTCAACCACCTGGATGACGGCCCCTTCGCGCGCCTCGTCAACCTTGGCCAACTCGAATTGCTTGGCGAAAAGGTCGAACAGGGTTTCGTGGTATTTGAAGTCACGGTACCGCGCGACGTAGTCGGCATCGGCACTGGAGGCCGGTGCGGCAGTGGGGCGTTCTGCCTTGGACAGCTGCGCGCGCAGCGCGGCCAGTTCGGTCTGGGCTTGTTTGAAGTCTGGCGCGGTCTCGGCCAGATAACCGCGCAACGAACCGAGCTTGACCTCTTGCGCGGCTATTTGAGCCTGCAATTCGGCCACCGCCCGCACCGCCGCTTCCGGGTTGGACTTGAGCGCCGAGCTGTTGATGCCACTGGACTTGAGGGCCAGCTCGGCCTTGATCAGGTTGTTCCTGGTCTGAACCAGCTGCGCTTCAAAAAAAGCACGCCGCTGCTGCGCCTCGGTCACCGTCAGGCCGCTCGTCAGTTTGCCCAGCTCGTCAACATAGGCGTTCGCCAGGTCGGCTGCAAACGTCGGGTCTTTGTCGTCTACCTCCACGCTGATCAGGCCATCCTTGCCGGCCATGATCTTGCTGGCGTCTGCGAGCTCCTTGCGCGCATCCACCCTGAATTCGGACTCGTAGCGAGCGACGAGCTTGAACCGGTCCACCAGGATGTTGGCAATTGTTTCGCTCTGCAGCAACGCGACGTACTGGTCGTTGGGGTTCTTGAGCCCTGCCGCGGCGCCGGCCAGCCCGCCCAGCGCGCCCAGGCTTTGCAGCATCATCGCTGCGCTGCTTTGCTGCTGCTGGGGCGGCATGAAGCGGGTCACGGCGGTGAAGGTCGGTGGTACGGCAAATGCGATGCCCAGCGCCAGCAGCCCCAGGGTGAGTGGCAAGAAGACCAGCAGGCGCAGGTTTTCCACGATGACCTGCAGCAGATCGACCAGATTGATTTGCTCGTCGTCGCCAGGCGCACTGTGCGTTGGCATGGCGGCTTGGTGTGACCCATCCATACTGCTACAACGATTTGATGGTCTTGATCGCCGCCAACCCCAGCCCGAAGTTCGAGAAGATCTGGGTCCAGTCCTTCAGGGCGCGGGTGATGAAGTTGTAGCGCGATTCGCGATCGAACTGGGTCGGTACCACGACCGTATCTCCAGGCATGACCTGCAGCGACTCGAAGCCGCTGCCGAACAGGCCGCCACGGTCGCGTCGCGCGATGATGCTGCCGTCGGCGCGCAGCACGAAGGCCTGGTCGGGTTCGGCGTCTTCGGTCAGGCCGGCAGACTTGAGCACGTCGCCAACGGTCTTGCCTGGCTTGTAGACGAAGACGTTCTCGTTGTTGACCGAACCGAAGGCCGCGACAAAGCCGGGCACGGCAGGAATCAGAATACGGTCACCGTCTTCCAGCGGCAACTGGGGCAGGGCTGCGATGCTTTGCGCCAGCGGGTCGAGTTCGAGTGCCACGCGTCCGTTGCTCTTGAACGCCTTGAGCCGCTCGAGCTGAGATCTCATTTGCGCCTGCTGCTGCTGTTGCAGCAATTGCGCCTGGACGGCCCGCTCCGGTCCCAGGTTGGCGCTCGCGCTGGCAACCTGCGATTGCAACTGCGCTTCCAGGCGTCGCGTCAGGGTGTCGAGATTCTCCTGCTGGCGCAGCCGCACCGACTCGCGGTTGAGCTCGGCGCCGAACACGTAGGCCTGCGGCGTCAGGCCACCGATGCGGCGCAGCAGTTGCGGCAGCGTCTCGCCGGGCGAAGCCTGGTAGACGCCCGGCGCGGCAACTTCGCCTTCGATACGTACCAGGCGTACCTGCCGGTCGATGGGAAGTTGCAGATCGCGCTGGCTCAGGATCGTCACGACGTCGCCCGGTTGCAACGCGATGTTGTGCGTGGGATCGCGCTCCAGCACGGCCTTGCCGAGATTGAACGGAACCAGCTGGCTCTTGAGGTTGCGCCTATCGAAGCGCTCGATGACGGCGTATTCCCAGTTGATCTGGTCGACCGAGGCGCGCACGCGGTCTGCGACGCCCTGGCTCGACTCCGGTTGTACCTTGTTGGCGGCGGTTTCGTTTTGAACCAGCAGGTTCTTGCGCCGATAGAAGTCGCGCGTGACCAGCGCGCTGCGGTCGGGGATCAGATCGAGGATCCGCATGCCTTCGAACCAGCGATGCCGAACCGGGTCGGCGACCGCGCCTTGCAACGTGACCGCATTCGTGAATGCCGGGCTCACGGCCAGCAGCGTCAACACATCGCCATCGCGCAATTCCTGCGTCAGCCCCGCGGGGTCGAGGGCCAGATCCAGCACCTGCCGGGCCGGGGTGCGCTGCGGATCGACCCGCTCCAGCAGCGCGCGGTGGGTGCTGGCCAGCGCCGGTACGCCGCCGCTGAAGCTCAGGACGGCAGACACGGAACTGCCGCCTGGTTTGAGTTCGTAGATGGCGCTCAGATCCAGCGCCCCGGTCACCGCGACCCGCGGGCCCACCGGGGGAATCACGATGACGTCACCGGGCATCAGTGGGGCATCGCGGCTCTTGTCGCCGCGGGAAATGAAGTCGTAAATGTCGAACTCGGTCACGATCCGGCCCGCGCGGCGTAGCTGCACGTTGCGCATCGAGCCATTGGCTCCCGGGCCGCCGCTGACGAATAGCGCATTGACCAGCGTGCTCAGGCTCGAGACCACGTAGGTGCCGGGCTGTCGCGCCTGCCCGACCACGTAGATCTGGATGCCGCGCAGGCGCCCCAGGTTGGCGTTGAGCTGGAAATTGGTGAAAACCCTGGCGATGCTGGCGCGCAGCACATTTTCAAGGTCGCGTACCGCCACACCTGCCAGCGTCACGACGCCGACCTTGGGCACCAGCACCTGGCCGTTGCGATCGAGCGTCAGAGCCGAGCTGAAATCGACCGCCCCCCAGATCTGCAGCCGGATCTCGTCACCGGGTCCGAGCACATAGTCGGCGGGGACTGGCAGGCCGCCGTCCGGCGCGTAGTTCTGCGGTGCGTCAAACAGCTGGCTGCCGAAGTGCGGAAGCAGTTTTCCGGTGGCCTCTTCGACGAAGCGCTGGAATTGTGTCGGTGGCTCGACCGGCAGCACCCGAATGGTGCCTGGCGCAAAACGCTCTGCAATCCGGTCTGCACCGGTGTTCGACTCCGGCGCGTTGCGCAGGCCTGGCCGGACTGAATCGCGTGCCGAGGGGTTGCGCATGTCACCAGGCTGGGCCGAGTACGGAGTGCCGAACGCAGGGGCATTCGGGCTCTGCACGTCTTCGGTGGCCGGTCGGAATTGCGCTTGCGCGACGGTCGCCAGCGTCGCCAGCAGGACAGCTATCAGGAGCCGAGCGAAGTGGGGGTGTCGAAACATTGTGTGAGGGGGCCGATCATCGGGCAAGGGGGACGATCGGTCAGCCGATTCTATTGGAATGCGGCCTCTGATTGGCGCGCGGCAAAATGAGCTGACGGAAATCTCGCACGTCTGTGCGTTATCGAACATCACCCATTCTGGCCTTCAGCGGCGCCGGTATCTCTGCCGGTTCCGGCCCCGAGCTGCCGAAACGCCGGTCGCGCCGCGCGAAAGACGCGAGCGCGGCGTCCAGTTCGGCTTGCCGGAAATCCGGCCACAACACATCGGTGAAATACAGCTCGGTGTAGGCCATCTGCCACAGCAGAAAGTTGCTGACGCGTGCTTCGCCACCGGTGCGCACCAGCAGGTCGGGGTCAGGCAGGCCCGCCATCGACAGGTGCGACTGCAATCCGGCTTCGTCCATCGCGTGCACGGACTGCCCCGGGTTGGCGTCTTGCCAGCGCCGTGTCGCCTGCAGCATATCCCAGCGTCCGCCGTAGTTGACCGCCACCGTCAGCGCGATGCGGGTGTTGTCCCGGGTGACCTCCTCGGCCTGTGCGATCAGCTGTCGCAAGCGCGCATCGAGTCGGCTGGTGTCGCCGATGATGCGAAGCCGCACGCCGTTGGCATGCATGTCGGCGACTTCCTTTTGCAGGTACAGCATCAGCAGCCGCATCAGCCCGGAAACCTCGTCGGGCGGGCGCCTCCAGTTCTCGGAGCTGAATGCGAACAGGGTCAGGAACTGGATGCCCCGTTCCGAGCAGGCCTGCACGATGGCGCGGATGGCCCGCGCCCCGCTTGCATGGCCCATGGCCACCGGCAGCAGGTGCTTGCGTGCCCAGCGCCGGTTGCCATCCATGATGATGGCGATGTGGGCCGGAAGCAAGGGCGCGCCCATCCCTATCCGTGCAAGTGCCGGTGGGGCACCGCCAGGCCCCCCCCATCGACGGCACAAACAAATCTGACGAGCAAGTGAATGTGGGATGTCATTCGATGCGACGGGCAGTCATAAATCAGTAACAAATGATAACAGTGGGCGAGCGTCAAAGCTGAAAGACCGTCGATGTTGCCTGGCCGATACAATTGGCTCGGCTCGGAAGGCCTTGCCTGCCCCGAGCCGGCTTGGCGGCCAGGCGCTTTCAGGGTAAACGTTGGATCGCTAGAGCAGGGTCACCGCCTAGAATCTTTGGTGCCCCAGCGCTTACGTGCAAGCTGGCGCCCTTTCGGCGCTAAGGAACCCCCAACATGAAAAGTACCAAGCCCGAGGGGCCGAAAAGCGACCGCAGGGTCATCAAGAAATATCCGAACCGGCGCTTGTACGATACCAACAGCTCGGTCTACATCACCTTGTCGGATGTGCGCCAATTGGTCATGGATTGCGAGCCATTCGTCGTGGTCGATGCCAAGACGGGCGAGGACTTGACGCGTAGCATGTTGCTGCAGATCATCCTGGAACAAGAGGCCAACGGCTCGCCCATGTTCACGGCGCCGGTGCTGTCGAACATCATCCGTTTTTATGGCCATACCATGCAGGGATTCATGGGCGGATATCTCGAAAAGAACATGCAGACATTGATGGACGTGCAATCCCGGCTCGGCGAGCAGTCCGAGAAGTTCACGCCCGACATGTGGAAGCAGTTCATGAACATGCAGTTGCCGATGGTGCAGGGCATGATGGCCTCTGGCCCGGATCAGTCCAGGAATCTGCTGGCGCAGTTGCAGGAGCAGATGCAGAAGCAGACCGAGCAGGTCCTGGGCAGTTTCGGGCTCAAGCGCTGAGTCTGGTCCGGGGCGCGACAATACGTCAATGCAATCAGCCATTTCGCCTCCTTCCCCATCTGCCGTCAAGGTGCCTACCGTCGGATTCGTCAGCCTGGGATGTCCCAAGGCGCTGACCGACTCCGAACTGATCCTGACCCAGCTCAGCGCCGAGGGCTACCAGACGTCCAAGTCCCTCAAGGGTGCCGATCTGGTCATTGTCAACACCTGCGGCTTCATCGATGACGCCGTGCGCGAGAGCCTGGATACGATCGGCGAGGCGCTGGCCGAGAATGGTCGCGTGATCGTGACCGGTTGCCTGGGTGCCAAGTCGGGCGCCGACGGCGGCAATCTGGTGCGCCAGATCCATCCCAAGGTGCTGGCCGTGACCGGTCCGCATGCGACCCAGGAGGTCATGGATGCAGTGCACCAGAACCTGCCCAAGCCGCACGATCCGTTCGTCGATCTGATCCCGAACGCGTTCGGTGTTGCCGGCATCAAGTTGACGCCGCGCCACTATGCCTATCTGAAGATCAGCGAAGGCTGCAACCACCGCTGCACGTTCTGCATCATTCCGTCGATGCGCGGCGACCTGGTGTCGCGGCCGATCGGCGAGGTGCTGGGCGATGCGCGGGCCCTCTTCGAAGGGGGTGTCAAGGAATTGCTGGTGATCAGCCAGGACACGTCGGCGTATGGCGTCGATGTCAAGTACCGGATGGGATTCTGGGATGGCAAACCGGTCAAGACCCGCATGCTGGACCTGGTGCAGGCGCTGGGTGATCTGGCCGAGCCCTTTGGTGCCTGGGTGCGCTTGCATTATGTGTATCCGTACCCAAGTGTCGATGGCGTGATCCCGCTGATGGCCAGCGGACGGATACTGCCGTATCTGGACGTGCCGCTGCAGCACAGCCACCCCGATGTTCTCAAACGCATGAAGCGGCCGGCCAGTGGCGAGAAGAACCTGGAGCGCATCCAGCAATGGCGCGCCGAGTGCCCGGAGATCGTCATACGCAGCACCTTCATCGCCGGGTTTCCCGGCGAGACCGAGACCGAGTTCCAGCATCTGCTGGATTTCATGCAGGAGGCGCAGATCGATCGCGCCGGCTGCTTTGCCTACAGCCCGGTCGAGGGTGCCGCGGCCAATCAGCTCGATGGCATGCTGCCGGCAGCGGTGCGCGAAGAGCGCCGCGCCCGTTTCATGGAGGTGGCGGAACAGGTGTCGATCCAGCGGCTCAAGCGCCGGGTCGGCGCGACGATGCAGGTGTTGGTGGATTCCGCGCCCGCGCTGGGGCGCAAAGGCGGCATCGGGCGCAGTTATGCCGATGCGCCCGAGATCGATGGCATCGTGCGCCTGCTGCCGCCGGAAAAAGCCAGCAAGACACTCAAGGTGGGCGACTTCACCCGCGCCCGTGTGGTCGGAACGCAGGGACACGACCTGCT
>CAZADK010000179.1:4723-7970 GCA_964483855.1 uncultured Rhodoferax sp. | reverse complement strand
GCAACAGGTTCTCGATCGCAACTTGCCGGATGCCGGTGAACGGCTCGAGCCGCAACACCGTGTCGGTTGCACTGCGGTCCTGGCATTGCCCGAGCAGGTCACGGCCATGCCGGTAAAGCATCTGGTTCTTGTCCTCGCACTGCGCCAGACCCGCGTCGCGCCGTATCTGAGCCGATGCAGCCTGCTTCAGGTCCGCATCGGCCCGGGCCAGCGACTGCTGGGCACGGGCCAGCGAGTCCTCGACGCGGCCCTGCGACAAACGGGCCGCGGCCAGCTCCCGCTCGAGCGCGTCCTTGCGTGCCTGCAAACCGTTGCGATCGGCCGTCATGGTCTGCAGTTCCCGCGCCACTCCGTCGTGACGCGCCTGCCATTGCTCTTGCTGCGCCTGCGCCTGCGCCTGCTCCTGCCGCTCGCGCCCGCGCGCCTGCTGCACCGCGCCGGCCAACTGTTTGCGTTCGCGCTCCAGCGCCTGCTTGCCCAGTTCTGCCGCCGCCAGGCTGGCGGCAAGCGTGTCGTTCTCCTGGCGCATCTGCTGAACCATCTGCTGCAACTGCCGCAAGGCTGCGCGCTCGCGCGAGGCGCGCGCGTCCTGCGCCACGGCGGGAGTGCTGCCGGCCATGACCAGCACCACCAGCAGCGCCGCACGCAACGGGCCGGCCAACCGGAACATCAGTCCACCCCCGTCGGATAGGGTCGGCTGCGCAGCACGGAAACCTTGCGGCGTTCAGGATCCGCCCCGGCCAGCCGCAATCGCGCCGCCAGCGCCGGCCGCTGCAGGAACTCCGCCCAGTACAGCGCGCTCAAGCCGTTGCCGTCGGCCATGTCCGGCTCCACGCCGCGGCGCAGCAGCAGGTCGAGCATGGCCTCCCGGTCCTGGCTGACACAAACGATCAGCAGGTTGTCTCCGGCGCGGTCCACGACCCGTGTGTCCGCGCCAGCGTCCAGCAATTGCCGGGCGACGGCCAGCCGACCGGTCTTGACCGCATTGAGCAGCGCGGTCTGGCCATTGCCACCGAATGCGTCCGGATTGGCGCCCTGACGCAGCAAAAGCTGCACCACGCCTTCGTGGCCGCGCAGCGCGGCTGCCGCCAACGGCGGCATCTCGCCGCCGCGGCCATTCACGTGTGCGCCTGCATCGACGAGGGCGCGCACCATGCTCGCGTGACCCTCGCGTGCCGCCATCAGCAACGGGCCGTTGCCCCAGGCATCGACGGTATTCACGCGCGCCCCCCCGGCCAGCAGAGCCCTGGCCTGCGCCAGGTCACCGTCCGCCGCCGCGCGCATCAACGCCTGGTCGGTGGGCAGTTGCTCCCCGGGCAAGATGTCGCGCGCGCTGGCCTGCAGTCGCCTGTGGAAATCGTCCGGCGTGCGGAATCGTTCGATGTCCTGCGGCGTCAGGAATCCGGATTCCAGCCGTTCACGGTAGGCCTTGTCCTGCGGCGCCGTCGCACATCCGGACACCAGCGCCACGAGCGCCAGCAGGCACCCGGCCGGGACCCGGCGCCGGATGATGGCGTCAGAAACGCGCATTGAAGTAGAGCTGGAACACATCGGTCGACAGCGGCAAGCCGCGGATCTCGTTGCTGGACAACCAGCGCGCGCTCAACCAGGTGTTCTTGCTCAGCGCGTACTGGGCGCCCACAATGAATCCCTTGTTGTTGGTGCCGCCCAGGTGGAAGTCGGAATCGGTGAACGCATCGACAACCGCGTCGGCGCCCAGCCGGCGGTAACCCAGCGACAACTGCCAATCGCCCTTGAGCAACATGTCGGGCATGCCCACCGTCACCTGCGCCAGGTAGCCGTCAAGGTCCGGATTCAGGTTCAAGCCGGTGCGTGCCAGTGTCTTGCCGCGGCTAAAGCCGATGTTCCTGACATAGTCGGCACTGAGCACGACATGTACCGGGCTGAACAGGTTGAGGTCGACCATGCCAGTCAGGTTCAGCACACGGTAGTCGGAGGCCAGCGCGAACAACGTGTTCGTGGGGTCGCCCGTGTTGGCGATGTTGAACAGGCTATTGCCCTTCTGGCGTGCGTCGGGTGCGGTCTTGTTGGTGGCGGTCAGCCCGAACGGGTTGCGCTCGCCGGCGATGTTGCGGTAGTCGTAGACGGCCAGGCCCACCTTGGCGCGGGTGTTGATATCCGGTATCCACTCCGTGCCGACCTGCACGCCCAGCAGCCACTTGCTCTTGGCATTGACGGAAGCCGATCGCTCGACCTCCTGCAGCGGAAAAGCGCCAAGCGTGGCGAACGGCCGCCAGGCGCGGGTCGATTGCGCATACGGATCGATGTGCAGTGCCGCGCCTTCGAAGTTGAGGTCGTCGTCCCAAACCAGGCTGGAGCTGAACCAGGGGTTGGGCATGCGTCCGGCAGTCGCGGTCAGCCACGGCAGCACCGTGTCGGAATGGGCCTTGACGAACGCGCGATCCAGCACGAAGCTGTACTTGTTGCCGGTCTGGCCCAGCGTCTGGTTCGTCGACACCGGATCGTTCAGCGTTCCGGTGGCCAGGCGCAGGCCGGCCGCGATCTCCGGCGTGATGCGTGCGCTCAGGCCCAGCCGGGTCCGCAGGCGGAAACGGTCCCGGTCCTCGGTCGTATTGCTGACATTTTGTCCCTGCACCTGCTGGAAGACCTCGGGCGCGTTGTTCTTCGAGAACCGGTCCCCCTGGTAGCCCATGCGCAGGTCGCCCTCCCACTTGAGCCGATCCGCCCACTCCGGCACAGCGTTGGCGTCGCCCCAGCGCTCCACCTTGGCCTGGGCGACCACCTCCTCGCGCACCTGGTCCGCGATCTGCTTGCGCACCGATTCGGGCACGTACTGCACCCGGACCACGGTTTCCTCGGTCTTCTGGCGCGCGGCCACCAGGTCACGCGCCTTGGTCTCGGCCTGCTGAACCAGCGCGTCGGCCTTCTCTTGCGTGAAGACACCCTGCTGCACCAGCATCTGGATCAGGTTCAGCGTGGTCTGGCGCAAGGTTTCCAGTTCGGCGCGCTCGTCGGCCCAGGCCGGCGACGTGCCCAGCAACACCGGCAGCACGATGCCGATCCAAGTCATTTTCAACGCGCGTTTGTGCTTCATGTGTGCCAAGGTTCCTGATGAAAATGATTGCGGCCTGTCAGCCGCGTGCGGTGATGCGCAGCCGCACCGGTTGCGGCATGCCGCCGGGCGCGCCTTCTCGCAGCGGGTCGAGCCGGCGCAACGCGGCGCGAAGGGCCTCGTCGAGCGTCGGATCGCCGGTCGACTCGATCA
>CAZADK010000179.1:0-4713 GCA_964483855.1 uncultured Rhodoferax sp. | reverse complement strand
ATGCGCTCCTTGACCAGCGCGCCGTACCAGGCGTACTGGTTCACGGCCGACCCGCCGCCAGCACTGGCACCGCCACCACCGCCGATGCTGCCGATCAGGTCAGAGCCACCCTTGCGCGCGGCCAGGCCGAAGGCGTCGCCGCCGGCACCACCGGCCGCATCCAGTCCCAGCGCGGGCCCGGGAGGCGGCGCCTCGGGCTTGGCCTCGGGCTGGTTGTCGGGCTTGGGGATTTCCTGCTTTTGCGGCACCTCCATCTTGGGCACGGGCTCCACCTTGGGCGGTTCCACCTTGGGTGGCGGCGGCGGCGGCGGGGGCGGCCTCACGAGGGAGATCTCCTGCACCGGGCGGTAAGGACGGCCGCTGTCGCTCTGGATCAGCTGCTGGATCAGCCACCATGCGGCAGCAGAAAGCAAGACCAGGCCCAGCAACACCATGCAGACCGGGCCCCAACGCCGCAGTGATCCTGTGACGGCATTCACCGGACCAGGCGCTGGGTGACCAGGCCGATCTGGGTCAACTCGACCCGGCCCAGCATGTCCAGCACCTCCATCACTTTCTGGTATTGCACCGACGAATCACCCTTGACCACGATCGGAAACTCGGGCGTTACGGCCTTGATCTGCAGCAGCCGCGACTCAAGCTCCTGCAGCGATGCGACCGGATAGGCGTCCAGGTACAGGCTGCCGTCCTGCGTGATCGTGATCGCCTTGGTAGTCGGCTTGGCCAGGCTCGGTGCATTGCTGGCCTTGGGCAGGTTGACCTTGATGCCCTGCACGGATGCCGTGGTCATGATGATGAAGATGACCAGCAGCACATACGCCAGGTCCAGCATCGGAGTGATGTTGATGTCGTCGTACAACGCACCGTCTTCCTGGGCTTTGGCCATGCTCGTCAGCCTCCGTAGTTCTCGGCCATGCGGGTCACGAACTCGTCGACGAACACATGCATGTCGGCCGAAATGTCCTTGATCCGGGTCATCAGGTAGTTGTAGCCAAACAGCGCCGGGATCGCCACGCCCAACCCGGCCACCGTCGCCACCAGCGCTGCCGCAATGCCCGGCGCGATCGCGTTCACGTTCACGTCGCCCGCGGCGGCGATCGCCGCAAAAGTGATCATCACCCCCACGACCGTGCCCAGCAGGCCCAGGAACGGGCCGCCGGAGATGGCGATGGTGAGCAACACCATGGCCTTGTTCAGGCGCTGGCCCTCCCGCGTGAGCTGGGCGTCCAGGCTGGCACGGATCGCGTTCATCGAGCGCGCCGAGATCGTTGGCATCGCGCCTGCGCTGTCGCCGGTGGCGTCGAAGCGGTGCTTGAGTTCGGTCACACCGACGTGATAGATGCGGTAGAGCGGGGAATGCCGGAAGTCATCGCCCTTCTGGGCCAGCAGATCGAGCGACCCGGCATGTGAGGCCAGGTCATCATCGAGTTCGGCCAGCCCGCGCGTCATGTTGCCGAAAGCCTGCGCAAACAAGGCATTGGACCGGCTGACCCGGCCCAGCAAAAACGCCTTGGCGAACATCACCCAGAGCGCGACCACGAACATCAGCATGCACACGATCACAACCACCCAGCCGTCGACCGTCACGTTGCGCATCGTCACCGCCAAGTACGACGTACTTTGCGTCGCGTCCGTGCGTTCGTCCGCACCGATCTGCACCAACGCTCCGGCCTGTGCCTGCGACGCCACCTGCGCCGTCAGCCAGCTGGCCGACCGCGCCGCCGCAGCGACCTGAATCTCGTCGATGTCCCCGGACAGACCGCCGCCGATGCGCAGCAACGGCTGCGCCTGCAGCGGCCCCGGTAGCGTCGCCGCCGGCTTGCCGTCCAGGTACAACTGATAGTCGGGCCCGGCCGTGACTGCGACATGGTGCCAGGCATCCTTGCCCAGCGGGGCGGCACCGCGCGCGGTTGCGCCCTTCAGTGACAATATCGGCAACCCACCCGCCAGGCTGACGCGCAGGTCCCCCCAGGCCAACAGCTCGCCATTGAGTTCCACCGGCCGTACCCACGCCGAGAAGGTGAATCCCGGCGGCGACTGCAGCGCCGGCAGGCTCAGCTCCAGGCCGGTACCCGTTGTGAGCCGGGCTGCGCCGCCGATCAATCCCACCAGCACCGCACGGGCCTCACCCTTGACGGGCACATGGTTATTGCCGGTCGCGTCCTGCGGCGGGCCCTGCGCCTCACCCAGGTGGTAGACCAGCAATTGGGCGGCGTCATAACCGCCCTTGGCGTCCGTGGCCGCCACGGATTTCTCGTTGCCGTAATAAAGCCAGATGTGCTGGGCCGCGTCGCCAGCCGCCAGCTGCGGCAGATGCACCCAGACAACCGCCAGCTCATTCAAATTGTCGTAGCGCTCGATCTGGAACTTGAGCGGCGTCTTGTCGTCCTGGGCCACGAACCGCAGGTCCGCGCCGTCCTGGCGGGCGGCGAAGAAATCGAAATTGCCCGTGGACAGCCGCACCAGCACCGGTACTGCCGTCACGTCGGCTGCGATGCCGGCGGCGGGCGCATTCAGCACGATTTTCTTGCGGGCGGACCAGTCTGCGTTCCACCAGGCCTGGGCCGACAGCGGCGCCAGCAGCACCAACGCGAGCAAAACGACAAAACGGTTCATGAGTGGGCAGAAGGTGAAAGAGAAGGCAAGCAGGCCGCGGCAATCTGCAGCTTAGGCATGCCATATGGCAATTTGCCGTCACGGCAACCGCTCGGAATGAACCGAACGGACTACGCCGCATGCTGGGCCGGCACCGCCAGCGCGCAAAAATACCCGTGCTGGCGACGCCGAACAGTCGAAACTGGCGCCCGATGGATGCCGGCGCCGCCACAAGCGCACCCGCACGGCGCTGCGCGCCGCGTGTTCAGGCCGCGTGGCGCCGACTTGTTGCAGACCAACGATAGGCGCCCCGCGTGACAACATGTCGGCGCGGCGGCGCCAGCAAGGCATCCGTTCGAACCATGCCGGTGCCGGGCAGGCGCACCCGCCCAACACCCGTTCAGCGTTCGCCATAACCCAGGATCTCGACGCGCACCAGCGAGGGCCGCACGGCCTGCGCGAGCGTCTGCGCGGCCTGCGCCGACTCGGACAGCGACTGGCTCAATGCGGCGGTCGCGCGCGATACCTCGTCGCCTCCGGTGGTCGCGCCCGACGCAGCTGCCGTGATCGCGCTGGTGTCGGCCACCGGCGTGCCGGTCGTCGTGCCGGAGACCGCGATATTGTCCGAGCCGATCACCACCTGCGCTGCAATGTTCAGATTGCCGGCCCGGATCCCGGCGTCACCGGCATTGACGGCGCCGCGCGGCGCGACCAGATCCACGTCGCCTGCCTGGCCGGACCCGGTCGACAGGGCGCCGATGCCGCTTCCGGTCACCGCGCCCTGCAGCACCTGGGTCACATTGCCGCGCGCGTCGACGGCGTTCAGCGGTGGCGGCACCGCGGACGCGGTCTTCTTGCCCTTGCCGGCGTCGATGTCGCCCTCGCTGGACCACAACAACACGTCGCCGCCTCCTACCGTGAGTACCCGCGACTGGTTGACCAGCATGTCGTTGCGCGCAAAACCGCGGATCGTGCCCGTCCCGGCCACGACGATGCCGAGCACGTTGCTGCCGACATCGACCAGGCTGGCCGGTGTATTGGACAGGCCGACCGTCAACGGGCCACCGGGCAGCAGAAAGGAGATGTCGCCGCCGCGTTCGGTCTTCACCCGGCTGGCGAACAGATCGATGCTGCCCTCGTAATTCCGGAACCGGCCATCGGCATCCTTGTCGCCGATGCCGGGGAACAGCAGTTCGAGCGCCGCGTATCCGCGCTCAAAATCGGCTGCGAACGCACTATCGGCGTTGTTGGCGTTCCGTCCCGTGGTGCGCAAGGCCGTGAACACCATGTTGCGCACCTGCGTGCGCAGCGCCTCTGCCGGCAGCTTGCCAACAGCCTGCACGGCGGCCAGCGCTTGCGACGCCTCCAGGGTGTCGTTGCCGGTCAGCCAGCGCGCCAGCCACAGATCCTCGACGGAAGCCGCGGCAGCCGTCAGCCGCTGCACCAGTCGCTGCACTGCCGCGGCGTCGTCGACGCCGGCAGCGCCAACGCCGGCGACCAGTTCCAGGCTGGCGCCCGGCACGCCAAGCGCCGCGTTGTCGAGGTCGCCCCGACTGACGATGCCCGCCGAGGTGCCCAGATCGATCGACCGACCGGCCGACACCTGCAGGCTGCCGGGCCCTCCGACCCACAACCGCGCGTTGTCGCGCCGGGCCGTGCCGGAGAACGCGACGTCGCGGCCGGCATCGATCTGACTGCGGTCAGCCGGATTGGCATGCTGCACCGTGACACCCAGGTCGCGCACGTCGCCCGCGGCGCGCACCCGGACCGGCTTGGCGAGGTTCAGCGCTCCGCCCAGGTTCTCCGCCAGGCTGTCGTAGAAGCCGCGCACGTCGCCCGTCACCGCGTACACCCGGGCCGGATCGGGGTCGTCGCGGTGCACCGGCAGCGGCGCATGGTCGGCCAACAAGTGATTGTCCGGGTTGACCAGCAGGCGGGGCATCAGCAGCAGGCCCTGGGGCGAGCCGGAGTCGACAGGCACCGGCCGAACCGCATCCGGAACCAGCGCCGGGTCCCGATCGCTCATGCTCAGCACGCTGTTGATCGTGACGTCGGCGGCGGCCAGCAGGCGCAATTGTCCCAGCGCTGCCGGCCTGCTCAACTCCGCGGAAGGCCGGC
>CAZADK010000178.1:0-7984 GCA_964483855.1 uncultured Rhodoferax sp. | reverse complement strand
GTATAACGCGGTGGTGGCTGGCACCAGCACCAGGTCGGCGCCATGTTCCTGGCCGTGACGCGAAATCTGCCACAAGGTCGCAAGCCGCTCGCTGATCAGGTCCTGGTGCGGAGAAAAGGTGTCGTACGGCAGGGTTTCCCAATCCGGGAACACCGCGGTGCGCAGCGCGGGCGCGAAGAAAGCGATTTCCTCGATCAGCCGCTGCGCATCCGTGGCCTGGGCGGTGACGATGACCGTCAACCGCCCCTGGGCCTTGTCCGCGACCGCCTGACGCGCCAACAGCAGCGCGTCGGCGGAACCGGTCGGACGCGGTAGGGTGAAGCGGTGGCCGGGTTTGAGTCTGGGCAGGTGCATGCGGTGGGCGAGGGTGGAGCGTCGAAAAAGGGTGGGCAAACATGCCGAACCCCCTCGACCGCGCGTCGGGAGGGGGAGCGGGGATTTTAGAATGCGAGTTCGACCCATGGCCCAACCAACCGACAAGACCCCTGCGACCCGAGACGCGCGGTTGCCCGTATCGGACCCGGCGCCCCCGGGGATCTGGGCGCTCATACCGTGCGCGGGCACCGGTTCGCGAGCCGGTGCCCCCCTGCCCAAGCAGTACCAGCCGCTGGCGGGCCGGGCGTTGGTATTGCACACACTGGCCGCATTTGCGCAGGCGGCGCGCGTGCGCCAGACGCTGGTTGTGTTGGCACCCGAGGATCGACGGTTCGCGGCGCTGGGGGCCGAGGACCTGCCTGGCTGCTCCAGCGAGCCTTGCGGCGCGGCCACCCGCGCCGGCACCGTGGCCAATGGCCTGGTGGCGTTGCGGGCGCGTGGCGCCCGGGAAAACGACTGGGTACTGGTGCACGATGCGGCGCGTTGCCTGATCACCCCGGCGCTGATCGATCGCCTGATCGACGCTTGCCTGGATGACGCTGTCGGTGGCCTGCTGGCTCTGCCGGTGGGCGACACCATCAAGATGGCACAGGGTGAGCGGGTGGCCAGGACGGTCGACCGCAGCCAGTACTGGCTCGCCCAGACCCCCCAGATGTTCCGCGTCGGTCGCCTGCAGCACGCACTGGCGCAGGCCGGCGATTCGGTCACCGACGAGGCCTCGGCCGTCGAGTCGCTGGGGCTGGCGCCGCGGCTGGTGATGGGCGATCCGACCAATTTCAAGGTGACCGTGGCCCAGGACTTCGCCGTGGCGCAGGCCATCTTGCTGGCGCGTGGTGGCCAGCCCGACCTGGAGAAGACACATGCACCATCCTGACCCGGCACGGGCCCTGGTTCCGATCCCGGCCTCGACAACCACTTTTCGCGTCGGTGAGGGCTGGGACGTGCACCGCCTGGTCCCCGGCCGCCCGCTGGTGATCGGCGGTGTCTCGATACCGTTCGAACGCGGGCTGCTGGGCCATTCCGATGCCGACGTGCTACTGCATGCCATCACCGACGCCGTGCTCGGCGCGGCCGCTCTGGGCGACATCGGCCAGCATTTCCCCGACACCGACGAGCGCTTCCAGGGCGCGGACTCGGCCGTGCTGCTGGCCGAGGCCACCGCGCGCGTGCGGGCGGCCGGCTGGCGGGTCGGCAATGTCGACAGCACCGTGATCGCCCAGGCGCCCCGGCTGATGCCCTGGATTCCCGCCATGCGCAGCGCCATCGCGGCGGCGATGGCCTTGCAGGTGGACCAGGTCAACGTCAAGGCCAAGACAGCCGAAAAGCTCGGAGCGGTCGGGCAGGGCGAGGCGATGGAGGCGCGCGCCGTGGTGTTATTGCAGCGCGGCTGATGCCACAGATTTGCTGGCCCGGTTGAGTTCGATGCGTGCCGACAGGCCGCCCGACGCGCGATTGCGCAGCAGCAGGGTGCCGCCCATGCGCTGGATGTTCTTCTCGACGATGGCCAGTCCCAGGCCAGCGCCGGTGGCGGCCGTGCGCGCAGCGTCACCGCGGAAAAATGCCTTCGTTAGCTGCAGCAGGTTGTCGGGCGTCACGCCGGGCCCACGGTCGCGCACCTCGATCGCCACGCGGGAACCCTTGGACAGCGCCACGATGTCGACCTCGGCGATACCGCTGCCAGTCGATCTGCCGTACCGGCTGGCATTCTCGAGCAGGTTGGACAGCGCCCGGATCAGGTCGACCTCGTCCGCCAGCACGCTCAGATCGGGCGGCACCTCGATATGCAGCCGGATATCGCTGGCATCCTTGAGCGCATAGACGCAGCGGTCGACGACTTCGGACAAAACGATGGGCTGGACGGTTACCTGATCGGGCCGGGCGTAGTCGAGGAACTTGTTGATGATGGCATTGGCCTGGTCGATGTCGGCGGCCATCTGGTCACGCGCATCGGTGTCTGCCACGCTCAGCTCCGTCTCCAGCCGCAGGCGTGCCAGCGGGGTGCGCAGGTCGTGCGAGATACCGGCCAGCATGATGAGGCGGTCCTGCTCGATCTGAGCAAGTTTGCGCGACATACGGTTGAATTCGACGTTGACCTCGCGGATCTCGCGGGTGGTAACCGTTTCGTCGAGAAATCCAGCGGCGAAGTCGCCTTCGCGGACCCGGCTTGCCGCCACCGACAGGTCGCGCAGCGGGCGGTTGATCAGGCCGGCGATCAGGGCCGCACCGGCCAGCGACAGGGCGGCGGCGATGACCAGCCAGATGATCCAGGTCTGACCGACCGGCGGATTGAGCCGGGCCCGGTCGGTCAGCATCCAGTAGCGGTCCTCGTCGATGGTAAAACCGATCCACAGCCCCGGCTCGTCGTTGACGCTGTTGGCGACGACGGTCTCGGCGCCCAGCCGCGACTCCAGCTCCTGGGTCATGCGCTGGCTCAGCGCATCGTCTGGAAACGGAACGAAACGGTCGGCGGGCTCGCGCGGCAGGATACGCACCGCCTCCTGTTCGGTCATGGTCTTGATCAGCGAGACTCGTGCGATCGAGTCCGAATGGATCAGCGCGGCCCGGCTCAGGTTGACGATGGAGGCAATCTGCCGCGCGGTCTGCACCGCGCGGGGCTCGAGTTCGAACACCCGCAGCGTCTGCAACCAGGCCAGGATGCTGACGAGCAGCAGCGCGGCGAGCAGAAAGAAGGTGCGTGCGAACAGGCCGACGCCGCGCGGGTTCAGCGACGCGGGCGATGGCGTCGCATCCGCCAGCGCGGCAGGCTCGGTGGAGACGCTGGCGCCGCGCACGTCAGGCAGAGTACGGGCCGTTGCTGGATTCAGGCGGTGCCGTCCGGCACGAAGACATAACCCACGCCCCAGACGGTCTGGATGAAGCGCGGACTTGCCGGGTCAGCCTCGATCATCTTGCGCAGCCGCGAGATCTGCACATCCAGGCTGCGATCGAATGGCTCGAACTCGCGGCCGCGCGCCATTTGTGCCAGCTTTTCGCGCGACATCGGCTGCCTCGGGTGGCGCACCAGCGCCTTGAGCATTGCGAACTCGCCGGTGGTCAACGGCAATTCCTGTCCTGACTTGTGCAGGCTGCGTGCACCCAGGTTCAAACTGAACGGACCGAACTGCACTACCTCGTTTTCGCTGGACGGCGCCCCGGGCGCTTCTGCCACCGGACGTCGGCGCAGCACCGCATTGATGCGGGCCAGCAACTCGCGCGGATTGAAGGGCTTGCCCAGATAGTCGTCTGCGCCCACCTCCAGGCCCACGATGCGATCGACGTCCTCGACCTTGGCGGTGAGCATGATGATGGGTGTTCGGTCGTTGGCGGCGCGCAGCCGCCGGCAGATCGACAGCCCATCCTCGCCGGGCAACATCAGGTCCAGCACGATCAGGTCCACGGTCTCGCGCAGCAGGATGCGGTTCAGCGCCTTGCCATCCTCGGCCTGGAATACCTCGAAACCTTCCTGGCTGAGATAACGGCGCAACAGGTCGCGAATGCGGCTGTCGTCGTCTACCACCAGGATCTTGTCGCTCCGGCTGTTCGCTTGCGCCATGGCGTTTCCTTGAATTTGTAACAGGGATCATTCTGAAGCCATCGACAGCTGTTGGCGCGACGATCTCGCCAATGCCTGACACACTGTTACAACTCTCGCCGCATTGCCACATGTGGGGTGTACCGTGGTGTGGGTGCAACCCGGGCGACACCGGTTATTCTCATGCCATGGAGAAATGGTTCATGTTCGTGCTGGCCATCGGTGCGGGTACCGCTGCCATGGCGCAGGAAGTGCAACCCGCGCCGGCAAGCCAGGATCCCCGTTCGCAGTCGCAGTCGCAGTCGCAGTCGCAGTCGCAGTCGATACTACGCGCGCAGAAGCGCATCGAATTGCGCACCGCGTTGTCGGAGCACCGCCAAGCAGAGCCACTGACGGTGGCCACGCAGTCCAAACAGACGGCCCGCCAGCTGAGCCCGAGCGAACGCGCGACGATGCGTGAGCAGCTGCGCCGGTTCCAGCCTGTCGGCTTGCCCTAGCAGCAGCAGCCTCGACGCGGCGCATGTTGCCATGGCGGTGGCAGTCGTTGCACAGGCCGGCTGGGGCCAGGCGATCGGGCTGCATTCCAGCGAGACCTTTTCGGGAGTCACAAGTGAAATTGGATGTGCAAACTCTGGTGGCCGGCTGCCTGGGCCTGGCGGCTTGCTGGGCCCAAGCCCAACCGATGACGGTACAACCGCTGCCCCAGAACCTGGTGCAGTTGTCGGCCAGCGCCACGGTCGAGGTATCGCAGGACTGGTTGACCCTGACCCTGGGCACGACCCGGGAAGGCCCGGATGCGGAGGCGGTGCAGCGGCAGCTCAAGACGGCGCTGGACGCGGCGCTGGCTCAGGCGCGTGCGGGAGCGCAGCCGGGCCGGCTCGCCGTGCGCACGGGCAACTTCCAGATATCGCCTCGGTACAACCGCGATGGTCGCATCACTGGCTGGCAAGGCAGTGCCGGTCTGGTGCTCGAGGGGCGCGATTTCGGACGGATCGCGGCGCTGGCCGGTGCCATCCAGACGCTGACCATCGGCGGTGTGCAGTTCAGCCTGAGCCGGGAGGAACAGAACCGGGTCGAGACGGATGTTCAGTCGGTGGCGATCGAGCGATTCAAGGCCAAGGCGGGCGAGATTGCCAAGGGTTTCGGTTTCGCGGGTTTCGGGTTGGGGGAGGTTTCCGTCAGCGCGCAGGGCCAGGAGTTCGCGCCGCGGCCGCGCGTGATGGCGATGCAGGCCAAGTCTTCGGCGGAGGATGCTCCAGTGCCGCTGGAGGCGGGCAAGAGCACCGTCATGGTGACCGTGTCCGGTTCCATACAACTGAAATAACCGCCAGCCTGGCAACCATGGACAAGGTCCAGGCTGTTGTTATCGGGGCCGGCGTGGTCGGCCTCGCAGTGGCGCGTGCGCTGGCCCTGCAAGGGCGCGAGGTGCTGGTGCTCGAGCAGGCCCGTGCGATCGGCACCGGCACCAGCTCGCGCAACAGCGAGGTGATTCATGCCGGAATCTATTACCCGCAGGGATCGCTCAAGGCGCGCCTGTGTGTCGCAGGCAAGGAATTGCTGTATGCCTATTGCTCGGAACGTGCGATCGGCCATCGGCGTTGTGGCAAGCTGATCGTGGCCACCAGCGTCGAGCAACTCGCGCAGCTGGAGACGATCCGCGACATGGCCGCGCGCAACGGCGTCACCGACCTGCAGCGGCTCGGTCGCGACGCAGCGCGCGCACTGGAGCCGGCGCTGGAGTGCGTCGGCGCGTTGTTGTCGCCCAGCACCGGTATCGTCGACAGCCATGCCTTGATGCTGGCGCTGCAAGGCGACATGGAAAACGCTGGCGGTGCGCTGGCATTGGGATCGGGCCTGGCGTCGGCTCGCAGCCGTGCCCAGGGCATCGAGTTGCTGGCATCGGACGGAACCGAGCTGTGTGCCGCGGTCGTCGTGAATGCCGCCGGGCTGGATGCGCCAGTGCTGGCGCGGCGCTTCGACGGTCTGGCCCCGGAGCACGTGCCCACGCCGCACTACGCCAAGGGCAACTACTTCACGCTGGCCGGACGCTCGCCGTTCGATCGCCTGATTTATCCGGTGCCGCAGGGTGCCGGCTTGGGCGTGCATCTGACGATCGATCTGGGTGGCCAGGCCAAGTTTGGTCCCGACGTGCAGTGGGTGTCGTCTGCGCAGGACCTGGTCGTGGACCCGTCGCGTGGCGACGCCTTTTATGCCGAGGTCCGCAAATACTGGCCGGCACTGCCGGACGGGGCCTTGTTTCCAGGATACGCCGGCATTCGACCCAAGCTGCAGCCGGCGCAGGACGGCGCGGCTGACTTCGTCATCCAGGGTCCGCGGCACCATGGCGTGGCCGGGTTGGTGAACCTGTTCGGCATCGAGTCGCCCGGCCTGACCAGTGCATTGGCGATCGCGCGCGAGGTGGTTGCGCAGCTGGCGCATTAGCGACTGGCCGCGCGCGCGGGCAGCGCCAATGCCGAAATCACCCACCTTTCAGCACGCAGCGACCGGCCGCGCGCGCCCGAGCGGCGCCGCGCAACGCGCCTAGACCTGCCGGTGCACGGCAGGATCATCGCGGCGAACGGCGCGGCGCCGGATCTCTCCCGCGGCTTGCTGCACCAGCGCCGGACCCTTGTAGATCAGGCCGGTGTAGATCTGTACCAGGTCCGCGCCAGCCGCGATCTTGCCCACCGCGTCGTCGGCGCTGAGGATGCCGCCGACACCGATGATCGGGAACGCCGGGCCGAGTGCCGCGCGCAGCAGTCGGATCACCCGGTTGCTGGCCTCATACACCGGCGCGCCGGACAAGCCGCCGGTTTCCTGCGCGTGGGGCAGGTGGGCGACCGCGCTACGCTCAATCGTGGTGTTGGTGGCGATCACACCATCCATTCCGTGCTGCTGCAAGGCGCGGGCGATGCCGGCGACCTGCGATTCGTCCAGATCTGGCGCCACCTTCACAAACAGCGGCACGTCGCGTCCGTGACGCTGGCGCAGTTGCGCGCGCCGCGCCCGCAACGCTCCCAGCAGCGCATCGAGTGCGGCGTCGCCCTGCAGTTCGCGCAGGTTGCGGGTGTTCGGACTGGAGATGTTGATGGTGACGTAGTCCGCATGCGGGAATACGCCTTCGAGACAGGCCAGGTAATCCTGTGCCGCCTGCTCGATCGGCGTGCTCGCGTTCTTGCCGATGTTCAGGCCCAGAATGCGGCCCTTGGCTCGAAACGACGATTGCCGCACGTTGGCCAGGAAGGCGTCCAGGCCTTCGTTATTGAAGCCGAGCCGGTTGATCAGGGCTTGCGCCTGTGGCAGGCGGAACATGCGCGGCTTTGGGTTGCCCGGTTGCGCCTTGGGTGTCACGGTGCCTACCTCGACGAAGCCGAAACCCATCGATCCGAGCGCGTCGATGCAGCGTGCATTCTTGTCGAGCCCCGCCGCCAACCCGACGCGGTTCGGAAATCGCAGCCCCGCCAGCTGCGCCGGATCATCGACCATGCTAGCGCAATACGCCCAACCCAGTGGCGTGCGCTGGGTGCGGGCCAGGGCTTCGAGCGTGAGATCGTGGGCGGTCTCGGCTTCGAGGCCGAACAGGAACGGACGGGCCAGGGCGTAAGGAATCGGCGGCATTGGATAATGGGAAGTTATCCCTCCATTGTCCCAAACCGCCGCGGGAACAACGCATGCCATCTCAAGACGAACTCAAGGCCATGGTCGGCCAGGCCGCACTGCACTATGTCGTAGCGGGCGAAATCGTCGGTGTCGGGACCGGCTCGACCGTCAACAAGTTCATCGACGCGTTGGCGGGCATCAAGTCGTCCATCCGGGGCGCGGTCTCGAGTTCTCAGGCCAGCAGCGAACGCCTGCACGCGGCCGGCATCCCGGTGTTCGACTGCAACGCGGTGGAGTCCTTGTCGGTCTATGTCGACGGCGCCGACGAGATCGACGCCCGGGGTTACATGATCAAGGGCGGTGGCGCGGCGCTGACGCGCGAGAAGATTGTCGCCGCGCAGTCGCGGCGCTTCGTGTGTATTGCCGACGAGTCCAAACTGGTTCACACGCTCGGCGCTTTTGCGCTGCCGGTCGAGG
>CAZADK010000177.1:0-7996 GCA_964483855.1 uncultured Rhodoferax sp. | reverse complement strand
CGGACTGCGGGGCTGAGCGCCTTGGGAGCGGCCCGGCGGCGCTCACTGGACTACCCCCACCGGGTCCAGCCGCGGAACGGCATCGAGCAAGGCACGGGTGTAGGCATGTTGCGGCTGCACGAACATGGCGTCGACAGGACCGGATTCGACGATGTCGCCGTCCAGCATCACATGCACCCGCTCCACCATGCCTGCGATGACACCGAAGTCGTGGCTGATCAACATCAACGCCATGCCCAGTTCCTGGCGCAGACGCATCAGTAGACGCAGGATCTGCGCCTGCACCGTCACATCGAGCGCGGTGGTCGGTTCGTCGGCGATCAGCAGCTGCGGCTCGCAAGACACCGCGATCGCGATCAGCACGCGTTGGCGCATGCCACCGGAGAACTGGTGCGGATGATCGTCGGCGCGCCGCGCGGCGTCACGGATGCCGACCAGCTCCAGCAACTCGACGCTGCGCCGACGGGCCTGCTGGCGCGACAGGCCGGTATGCCGGCGCACGATGTCGTCGATCTGCGCGCCCACGGTCATGACCGGGTTGAGCGAGGTCATCGGGTCCTGGAACACCATCGCGATGCGCCGACCGCGAATGTCGCGCATCTCGGCTTCGGGCAGCTGCAGCAGATCCTGGCCGTCGAAGACGACCGAACCACCCAGCTCCACCGAAGAACCTTCCGGCGCCAGCCGCATCAACGCGCGCGCAGTGACGCTTTTGCCGCTGCCGGACTCACCGACAAAACCCACGGCCTCCCCGGCCGCAACGTCGAATGAGATGCCTTTGACGACCTGCAGCATGCGTCCGCCGGTATGGAACCGCGCCCAGAGACTGCGCACCTGCAGCATCGGTGATCCGCCGTCGGCCATTACCGGCTCCCCACATCCAACCACTCGCGCAGGCCGTTGGCCAGCACGATGAAGGTGAGCGTCGCGAACACGATCGCGCAAGCGGGACCAATCACCGTCAGCGGCGCCAACTCCATGAACTGGCGCGCCTCGGACAACATGCCACCCCAGTTCGGATCCGGCGGCGGCGGACCGATACCCAGGAAGGACAAGGCGGTGACTGTGAAGATGGTGTTGGCCAGTGTCAGGCTGGTCTGCACCAGGATCGGCGAGACCACCATCGGCAACACATGGCGGGTCGCGATCCGGAACTCGCCCACCCCGACGCTGCGGGCGGCCTCCACATGGTCCCAGCGCTTGACGCTGAGCACCGGGCCGCGCACCACACGGGCCATGGTCGGGGTGTAGACGATCGCAATCGTCAGGATCAGGTTGGGCACGGTCGGCCCCAGGGCGGCGACCACCGCGATGGCCAACAGGAACACCGGGAACGCGAACACCACGTCCAGCGCCCGCATGATGATCTCGTCTGTCATGCCGCCGACATACCCCGATGTCAGCCCCAGCACCAGCCCGGCCGCCACCGCCAGCGAGACGGCGACAAAGGTGATCAGCAGCGTCGTGCGTCCGCCGATGATCAACCGGCTGAGCACATCGCGCCCGATCGAATCGGTGCCCAGCCAGTGCTCGGCGCTCGGCCCGGCCAGTGAGTCCGGCGAAAACGCGATCGCGCTGTGCGGCGCAATCTGCGGCCCGAAGAGGGTCACCACCAGCATGCTCATCAGCATGCCCACGCCCAGCACCAGCAACAGCCGCCCGCGCTTGCCGGTTGCTGCGCCGGGGCGCGCCAACACGGCGGATGCGGTGGACGCGTCAGCCATAACTTACCCGCGCATCCGCCCGCGCGTAGGCCACATCGACGAGCACATTGACCAGCAGCACGATCACCGCGGCCACCAGCACGATGGCCTGGATCACCGGGTAGTCGCGGCTGGTGATGGAATCGAACAGGTACTGCCCCATGCCCGGAATCGTGAAGATGGTCTCGATCAGGATGCTGCCGCCGAGCAGCAGCGCCAGTTGCAGCCCGGTCACGGTGATCACCGGCGTGAGCGCGTTGCGCACCAGGTAGTCGCGCAGTACCGCACCCGAATGCAGGCCCTTGGCCCGTGCCACCATGACGAAGTCCTGGCTCGCGACCTCGAGCACCGCGGCGCGGGTGTTCTCGGAAATCGTGACCGACACCGCCAACGCCAGCGAAAGAGCCGGCAGCAGCATGCTGCCCAGATTGCCGATCGGATCCTCCAGGAACGGCACGTAGTTGAAGATGCCCACCTCCGGAAAATACAAACCGGCCAGCAGCACGATCAGCGTCGCGACGACGAAGTTGGGGATCGCCAGCAGCAGCCCGTTGAAACCCCGCACCACCCAGTCGGTGCGTCCGCGAAAACGCGCCGACGCAAGGCCGCTGCTGGCGCCGAGCAGCATCGCCATGGTGCCGGCCAGCAAGGTCAGCTCGAACGTGACCGCCAGGCGCGGCAACAACTCGCCGAGCACCGGCTTGTCGGTGACAAAGGAGGTGCCGAAGTCACCGACCGCGATCTGGCCCAGCCAATGCAGGTATTGCTCCCAGATCGGCCGGTCAAGGCCCAGTTCACGGCGGATCGCGTCCAGCGCCTCGGGCGACACATCTGCGGTGCCGGCCGCCGCCTGCGCGAAGTCGCCCGGCAAGGCGCGCATCAGCGTGAACGCCACCAGCGAGACACCGAACAGGATGGGCACCATCCAGGCCAGGCGCACCAGCAGCACCCGGGTCATCGATCCGCCTCGGCCGACCGCACAGGCCAGCAGGCCACCGCGTTATTTGTCCAGCCAGGTGGTGCGCACGAAGCTGCGGATGTTCGCGGCCAGCGGCACATACCCCTTGACGTTGCCGCGCCAGGCCTCCCAGCGCAGCGGGTACTGATAAATCTGCAACACGTAAGCCTGCTCTGCGATGTGTTTCTGAATTTGCTGGTAGGCCGCGGCCCGTTTGCCGTTGTCCAGGATCGAACGCGCATCGACGATCAGCTTGTCAAGCGCCGCGTCGTCCATGCCCATGGCCTTGCCGTGCGGATGGGCCGAACTCAGCCGCGACACGATGACATCCGGATCGGCGCTCCAGGCCAGTGCCACCGACAAAAGCCCGAACTCGCCCTTGAGCCACATCGACAACAAGGGCGCCGTCTCCATCGGCTTGAGGTTGACCTTGATGCCGGCCGCCGCCCACTGCTGCTGCAAAATCTGCGCGCACTGCACGTCCAGCGCGTTGGCCGCCACGACGATGTAGTCGCCCAGGTCGATGCCGTTCGGGAATCCCGCCTCGGCGAGCAGCTTCTTCGCGGCGGCGATGTCGTGCTTGTAATACGGCATCGGGCCGACACCGTCATAACCGCCGACCTGGCTTTCCGGCACCATGGCGCCGACCTTGCCGGAGCCGCCCAGCACGGTCTGCAGGCAGGCCTTGCGGTCGCTGGCCAGGCTCAGCGCCCGGCGCACGCGCGCATCGTTGAAAGGTTTTGCCTTGACGTTCATCCAGACCGGGAAGGTGCGCGAGGTCTTGCCTGGCGCCGATACCAGATCGCGCGTGGTCTTGACGATCTGCGCCGAGACCTTGGGGTCCTTGAACCAGGTCATGTCGATGGCCTTGGAGCGCAACGCCGACGCCAGCGAGGCCTGGTCCTTGAAGAACTTGAACACCACCGTGTCCAGGTAAGGCTGCTTGTCTTCGTAGTAGTCGGGATTGCGCTTGAGCGTGAACTGCTGGTTCGGTTCGTACGACTCGAACACGAACGGGCCGGTGCCCACCGGCTTGGTCTTGAGATCGGTTGCGCCGCGCGGCACGATGCTGCCCATCGGATTGGTGGCCAAGTAGCTCAGGAAGGTCGCGCTCGGCGCCTTGAGCTCAAACTTGACGGTATGCGGGTCGACGACAGTCACCGCCTTGATGCCGGAGAACAGGTTGGCGTTCGGCGCCGGGTTGGCAGGGTCGAGGATGCGGTCGAAGGTGTGCTTGACATCCTCGGCGTTGAAGGGCTGGCCATTGTGGAACTTCACACCCTGGCGCAGACGAAAGATGTAGGTGGTGTCGTCGGGCGTCAGGAACCCGGTGGCCAGGTCGGGTTCGATCTTCATCTCGGCATTCCAGCGCAGCAAGCCGGTGTAGAGCAAGGCGGTGAAGTCGTACGATGAGAATGCGGTGACGGTGACCGGGTCGAGGCCGATCGGGTCGGCATCGGCGCCGATGGTCAGGGTTCCGCCGCGCCTGGGTGTACCCGACTGCGCCAGCGCCATCGGCGTCAGCGAAAAGGCGCCACCAACCAGTGCCAGGCGCAACAAGGTGCGCCGGTGAACACTTTCGGCACCCTGCGCCAGCGCCAGTTGCGTCGGGAACTCGATGTTGGGAGTTGTCTTGTCAAGCATGTCGCATCCTTGTGGCTAGGGGTTGCGCACCGACAGGCCGGGCCACGTCTCGGACGGTGCCCATACCAGCCAAGCGGAATACGCGAATCGCATCCACGAGGCCTGCGCGCGCCTCGTTGATTTTCATCATAGCGGCGTGTTGCCCTACCGATAGCTGCAGCATGTTTCACCGCACGAAACATGCGTCGCGCCACCCTGCGCCCTACTGCAACGGCGTGGTCCGGGCCGGGTGGCAGGTGGTCCGGGCCGCAACCGGCAGGGCAGGGTGGGGTGGGGATGGGGTGGGATACTCGGCGCCACTGCGACAGGACCGTGCGAAGGTGCGTGTGCTGCGCCTCCACTCATCCGAGAAAGCGCCATGAGCGACCGCGACAACCACCTGCCTTCGGTCAAACGCCAGTACGAAGCCCTGCCGTATCCGGCGCGCAATCCCGCCGACGAGAAGCAGCGTCTGGTGCAGACCTGGCTGGATGACCTGCCGATGATCAACCACTATTGTTTTGCCGGCCGCCAATCGTTTCGCGCGGGTTTTCGCGTGCTGGTGGCGGGCGGTGGCACCGGCGACGCCACGCTGTACCTCGCCGAGCAACTCAAGGGGCATGGCGCCCAGGTTGTCCATCTGGACATGAGCAGCGCCAGCAACGCGATCGCCCGCGAGCGTGCGCGGATTCGCGGGCTGGACAACATCGCATGGTTCGAGGACTCGCTGCTCAACCTGCCCAGCCTGGCGCTGGAGCCGTTCGACTACATCAATTGCTGCGGCGTGTTGCACCACTTGGCCGATCCGGACGCCGGGCTGCGGGCGTTGCGCGCCGTACTCAAGCCCGAGGGCGCCATGGGCCTGATGGTGTACGCACGGGCCGGCCGAACCGGCGTGTACCAGATGCAGGAACTGCTGCGCATGGTCCCTATCGACGGCGCCGACCTGCCACGCCAGATCACCAATACGCGCCAGCTCCTGAGCTCGTTGCCGTCGACCAACTGGTTTCGCCGCGGCGAAGACCTGTATCAGGACCACCGCGAGAGCGACGCCGGCCTGGTCGATCTGTTGCTGCACTCGCAAGACCGCGCCTACTCGGTCGACGAACTGTTCGACTGGCTGGAGCGGGACGCACACGGCAACGGACACGGTCTGCATCTGGCGTTCACGGATGTGCAGCGCGGCCGCTCGCCCTACTTGCCCCACCTGGTGTTGGGCGCCAAGCCGCCCGCCATGACGGCCGCCTGGCGCAAGCTGCCGCGGCGCCAGCAATATGCGATGGCCGAATTGCTGGGCGGCAGCATCACCATGCATGTGTTGTACGCGACCGCGGGTTCTGCCTGTACCGCGGCGTACGGTGACCCGCAAGCCATTCCGTTCTTCTTTCACGAACCGCTCGACGGCGAAACCGCGGCCCGCGTGTTCGCCAGCAACCGTGGCCAGCCGTTCCTGCTGCAGCATCAGCATTCGGGCGTGGTGGTGACGGTCAACCCGGGCCGTTATGGTCCGCAGATCCTGCGCCTGATCGACGGTCGACGCAGCTTCGGCGACATCTTCGCGCAGTTCCGCCGTGACTGGCATGGCAAGGCCGCGGCGCCGGACGATGCGGCACTGTTCGCCGACTTCGCGGAGAGTTATGACACCTTGAATGCCATCGACCGCTTGTTGCTGCGCCATCCACTGGCACGGGCGTGACACGGCCGGTCGCTGCCGCACAGGCGCGCGAAGAAACGCGTGGTACAACACGGGCATCGCCGCCATGAGCCAGAACCCATTTGCCCATCTACCGCATCTGCGCGACCGGCTCACGCCGTGCGAGGTATCGGAGTTGCGCATGACGCCTCAGCGGCTGGCCGTGTGGGACCAGCGTGCCCGGGAAGCCGGTCATCCCGAGACCTGGCGGCTGCCCGATCAGGAGCGCGAGGCCACGCGCCACGCCATGCTGGGACAACACGATCCCGGCAACGACATATGGGTTTTCGCCTACGGGTCGCTGATGTGGGATCCCGGCATCCATTTCGCGGAGGTCCGTTTGGCACGTATCGAGGGGTATCAGAGGCAATTCGGATACCGTATCTCGGCAGGACGCGGGTCGCCGGAGTGCCCGGCGCTGATGTTGACACTCGCGCCGCAACCGGGCCAATGCACCGGCCTCGTATTTCGTGTTCCGGCCGACCTGGCGGACGCGGAAACCGCCATCTTGTGGCGGCGCGAGATGGTCCGCGGCGGTTACGCGCCGCAGTGGCAGACCGTGGCCACGCCGCAAGGTGAAATCGAGGCCCTGGTGTTCGCTGCCAATTGTGCACACCCGGAGTATGTCGGTGAGCTGCCCATGGACGAAACTGCGGCCGTGGTGGCCACCGCTTGCGGGCCACTGGGCTCGAACCGGGCCTACCTGGAAAGCCTGGCCGCCCAACTGGCGGCACTGGGGATCGAAGACACCTACGTCGTGCAATTGCTCGCGCGCGTACGGGCACGCGACGCAAGCTGAGCGATCAATAGCTGCCTGCGCGCCACCCCGTTTCGTGCCTGACCAGCCTGAACGACGCCGACCCGCATCGCGCCGAAGCGAAGGGTTCGGCCTATCTGCCGTTTGCAGGGTCGATCAAGGGCTGCGCTTGCGTGTCGGCGCGCGCGCAGCGCCCGTGACCCTTGGCGGCAGCCCGGTGTGCTGGGTCAGCAGGCGGCCCTTGCCGGGTTGCCCGGCCCTGGTGACCGCCACGGTCGAATTCTTGCGCCGCGCACTGGTGTAGTTGCCATCGGTCAGTGGCTGGAAGGTCGGGATCAGGTGGTGCTTGCCGTTGCCGATCAGGTCGGCGCGGCCCATCGCCTTGAGGGCGTCGCGCAGCAGCGGCCAGTTGTTGGCATCGTGGTAACGCAGGAAGGCCTTGTGCAGGCGGCGGCGTTTGTCACCGCGCACGATGTCGACCGCTTCGCTGTCACGGCCGACCCGGCGCAGCGGGTTGCGCCCGCTGTGGTACATCGCGGTGGCGGTGGCCATCGGGCTCGGATAGAAGGTCTGCACCTGGTCGGCGCGAAAACCGCTGCGCTTGAGCCATACGGCGAGGTTCATCATGTCCTCGTCGCTGGTGCCCGGATGGGCGGCGATGAAATACGGGATCAGGTACTGCTTCTTGCCGGCCTCGAGCGAGTATTTCTCGAACATCTGCTTGAACTTGTCGTACGAGCCGATGCCGGGCTTCATCATCTTGGTGAGCGGGCCCTGCTCGGTGTGTTCGGGCGCGATCTTCAGGTAACCGCCCACGTGGTGGGTCACCAGTTCCTTGACGTATTCGGGCGACTGCACGGCCAGGTCGTAACGCAGACCGGAGCCGATCAGGATCTTCTTGATGCCCTTGAGGCTGCGCGCGCGCCGGTACATCTGGATCAACGCCGCGTGGCTGGTGTTCAGGTTGCTGCAGATGCCGGGGTACACGCAACTGGGCTTGCGGCAGGCGGCTTCGATTTCCGCGCTCTTGCAGCCGATGCGGTACATGTTGGCGGTCGGGCCGCCCAGGTCGGAGATGGTGCCGGTGAAACCCTGGACGGTGTCGCGAATCGCCTCGACCTCCTTGATGACCGAATCTTCCGAGCGACTCTGGATGATGCGGCCCTCGTGTTCGGTGATCGAGCAGAAGGTGCAACCGCCGAAACAGCCGCGCATGATGTTCACCGAGAAACGGATCATCTCCCAGGCCGGGATCTTTGTGG
>CAZADK010000176.1:344-8086 GCA_964483855.1 uncultured Rhodoferax sp. | reverse complement strand
AGGCCACCGGTCCACACCAGGTCGGGCATCACCACGTGCGCGCAGTCGGCGTCCAGGATGCGGCGAAACGCATGTCGCGTCATCAGCCGCTCGCTGACCGCTTGCGGCACGCGCGACTCACGCGCCAGCCGCGCGAGATCGGCCGCGCTGTCGGGCTGAAGGAAGTCTTCCATCCACAACACGTCGTAAGGCTCGAGTGCGCGGGCGATGCGCAGCGCACAGTTCAGGTCCCAGCGCGCGTGACCCTCGATCGCAATCTGCATCCTGTCGCCCACCGCGCGGCGGATCTCCTGCACGGTCCACAGGCCCTGGGCGAGTTGCTCGGGCAACAGATCATGGCCGACCGGGCCGACGGCGGACCAGCCTGCAGGACCGGTGATGGAAGCCGCGTGCATCTGCGGCGCGAACCGGTCCCACGGCCAGACCTTCATGGCACTGACGCCCTGGGCGAGTAGCGACTGCGCCAGTTCACCGGGACGCTCGAGGAAACCGGTCTGGTCGGCGTACAGCGGCGTGTCGACACAGGTGTTGTAGACCCGGATGCTGTCACGCGTCTGCCCGCCCAGGAGCTGGAGCACCGGCAGCCCGGCGTACTTGCCGAGCAGATCCCACAACGCGATGTCCAACGCCGAAATGGCGCGCATTTCGGCACCGGCATGGCCAAAGAAGTTGGCGTAGGAAAACAGCGCCTGCCAGTGCCTCTCGCGGTCGAAGGCCGACTGCCCGAGCAGCAGCGGCGCGGCGAAATCGTGGATCACGCTTTCCACGGCGGACGGAATGTAGAACGTCTCGCCGAGTCCGATCAGGCCGTCGTCGGTATGCAGCCGCACCCACAGCAAATGGGCGTAATCTGGCGAGCGAAGGGTTTCGATCCGGATGATTTTCACGGTATGCGGTGTCCCCCCTCGCAGGTGCTTGGCTCTTGTGCAATATATTATTATAACAACGAGATAGGTCGTCAATGGAATGACATTCTTTCGAATAACTGTCAGAATTCGAACTTCTGACAATTCGGAGATGACCGTGCAAACCCATCAAGTGAAGCTGTCGCGTGAAGGCCGCGTGCTGATTCCCGCCGAAGTCCGTGCCGCGCTCGGGCTCAGCGAAGGAAGCAGCCTCAGCCTGGCGGTGGAGGACGGCGAGATCCGTCTGTTTGACCGGGCACGTGCGCTCGAGCGGGCGCGCGAGATAACACGCCGGTACAAGAAGCCCGGGGAAAGCGTTGTCGAAGAACTGGTGCGCGAGCGCCGCGACGCGGCCGGACGAGAATGACGCAGGTGTTTGACGCGTCCGCGGTTCTGGCGGCGATCTTCGAGGAGCCTGGCGCAGATCGGGTCGAAGCCTTGTGGGCGCAAGGCGACAACCTCTTGTGCGCAGTCAACTACGCGGAAGTCGTTGCCAAACTTGCCGAACGCGGCATGGGCATTGCCGAAATTGCGACAGTGATCGAGGGCATTCCACTCGACATCATCCCGTTTGACCGACGCTCTGCGCACCAGGCAGGGCTGCTGCGCCCGCAGACAAAGGCGCTCGGACTGTCACTGGGGGACCGGGCATGCCTGGCACTCGGCATGGTCCGTGAGGCGCGCGTGGTGACGGCCGACCGCGGCTGGAAAAAGGTAAAAGGGGTCGAAGTCGAAGTCGTCCGATAAGCGAAGGCGTCGACTTGATTTCGCCGCTTCCTTACTTTATAGTAAGGCAATCCAGGGCCAACCAATGACCACGGCAACTATCACCAGCAAGGGGCAAATAACGATCCCCGCCAATGTCCGCCAGTCTCTCAATGTCGATGCGGGAGACCGGGTCGAGTTCGTCCAATTGGAGCCAGGACAGTATCTCTTTATCGCGGCGAACCGTTCCGTGACGGAGCTCAAAGGCATGTTTGGCAAGGCAAGGAAGGTCGTTTCCATCGACGAGATGAACCAGGTCATCAAGTCTCGGGGGGCCTCTGCGCGATGATTGGATTGGATACCAATGTGCTGGTGCGTTACATCATGCAAGATGATCCCAGGCAGGCGGCGAAGGCGAGCAAGCTTGTAGAGTCCCTGACTCCCACGGAGCCCGGGTTTGTAACCCTCGTCACCGTCGTGGAGTTGTTTTGGGTGCTGACGGCCAGCTATGACCTGTCCCGGGTTCAGGTCGTGACGGTGTTTGATGCGTTGATCCGGACCAAGCAGTTGCTGGTCGAGCAGGCCGACCAGGTGCTTCGCGCCCTGCGGGTGTATGGCGCGGGTTCGGCAGATTTCCCGGATTGTCTGATCGAGCGAACTGCCAGAGCGGCGGGCTGCCACAAGGTCATGACGTTTGATGTCGGCGCTTCCAGGCAAGCTGGAATGGCGCTTATCGGCTGAAAGTCAGGCGCCGGGCAATCAACGACCCGGTCGTCAAGACGGGGCAATTCGACAGTGTCGCCTTGGTGCGTCATCCCGGGTTCGTGAAAATCTTCCCGGGGTTCATCAGATTGCCCGGATCCAGCGCCTGCTTGAGCAGCCGCATCACGGCGACACCCTCACCGTGCTCCGCCTCCAGGTACTTGATCTTGCCCAGCCCGATACCGTGCTCGCCGGTGCAGGTCCCATCCATCGCCAGCGCCCGATGGATCAGGCGCTCGTTCAAGCGCTCGGCCTCGGCCAGTTCCCGCGGATCGTCACGCATGACCCGAAAGCCGAGGTGGAAGTTGCCGTCCCCGACATGGCCCACCAGCGGCGCCTTGAGAAAACTGCCTTTCAGGTCCTCTTTCGATTGCAAAATGCACTCTGCCAGCCGGGAGATCGGCACACACACATCGGTGGCAAAGATCTCGCAGCCGGGGCGCATGGCCTTGCTCGCGTAGGTGACGTCGTGGCGGGCCTTCCAGAGCGCATTGCGCTCCTCGGGTCGGGTTGCCCAGGTGAAGGCGCCGCCACCGTGGTCGCTGACCAGCGACTGCACCATCTCGGCCTGTTCCTTGACCGCGGCATCGCTGCCGTGAAACTCGATGAACAAGGTGTCCTTGAGCGCAAGGTTCATCTTCGAATAGTGGTTGATCGCGTCCACCGCATCCGGGTCGATCAGTTCGATGCGCGCCACCGGGATGCCCAACTGGATGGTCTGGATCACCGCATTCACCGCGCCGCCGATGTCCTCGAACGAGCACACCGCCGCCGCCATCGCCTCGGGAATGCCATACAGCTTCACGGTCACCTCGGTGATGATGCCCAGCGTGCCCTCGGAGCCGACAAACAGGCGTGTCAGGTCGTAGCCCGCCGCCGACTTGCGTGCCCGCCGTGCGGTGCGGATGATGCGCCCGTCGGCCAGCACCACCGTGAGCGCGAGCACGTTCTCGCGCATGGTGCCGTACCGCACGGCGTTGGTACCCGAGGCGCGCGTGGCGGCCATGCCGCCGATGGATGCATTGGCGCCGGGATCGATCGGAAAGAACAATCCCATGTGGCGTACATGCTCGTTGAGCTGCATGCGCGTGACGCAGGCCTGCACCGTCACATCCAGGTCATCCGCGCCGACACGCAGCACCTGGTTCATGTGCGCCAGGTCGACCACCACCCCGCCCAGGTGCGGGATGACATTGCCCTCCAGCGAGGTGCCGGTGCCATAGGCGATCACCGGCGTGCCGTGCGCGGCGCAGATACGCACCACCTGCGCCACCTCCTCGGTGCTTTGCGGGAACACCACCGCATCGGGCCGGTGCGGGCTGTGCCAGGACTCGTCCTTGGCGTGATGGTCGCGTACGCCGGCACTGGTGGACAGCCGCTCGCCGAAGCGGCTGCGCAGGGCGTCGATGGCACCCTGGTGCACGTTCGATTCCGTCGTCACGGCGTGTCCTGCACGGCTTTGATCATCGCCATGCCGCCGACCTTGGAGGCCCAGGTGTTGTAGATCGGCATCATCGCCTTTTGCCACGGCCCCTTGTCGACCTTGTGGTACCTGGCCCCCGCCGCAACCGCCTTCTTCATGGCCTCCTCATCACCCTCTGCGATGAGGCGGTCCTGCAGCTTGATGCCCTCGGATGCGGCTGATTGCACGATCGCCTGCTGGGCCGCAGTGAGTCGCTTCCAGAAGCTGCTGGAGAACGCCACTGCCGAGATCGAGTAGATATGACCCAGGTCGGTCACATGCGGCGCCACTTCATGGAACTTGGACGCCCAATAGGTGGTCTTGGCGTTGTCCATCGCGTCCACCACGCCGGTCTGCATGGAGTTGTAGATCTCCGGGAACGCGATCGGCGTGGGGTTGGCGCCCAGCATCTTCCACAGCTCCACATGCAAGGGGCTCTGGATCACGCGGATCTTGACGCCCTTGACATCGTCGGGTGTCAGAATGGGCTTCTTGGACATCGGGTGGCGCGTGCCATTGACGAGGAAGCCCACGACCTTGAAGCCATGCGGCTCGTACTTGGCCGCAAGCTGCTGCCCGACCTTGCCTGCCAGCACGCGGTATGCATGGGCGTCGTCACGGAACAGGAAGGGCATGTCGAAGAGCGCGCCCTCGGGTACCCAGACACCCAGCACCGAAACGTTGACCGGCGCCCCGCAGACCGATCCCAGGCGCATGCCTTCGGCCATTTCCTTCTCGCCGCCGAGCTGCGAGTTCGGGAATAGCTGCATGTCGATCTCGCCCTTGGTCTCGGCATTGACGCGATCGACCATCTGCTTCATGCCGATGGTGCCGGGAAAGTCGGCCGTGCCGAGCACGCCGAATTTGCAGGTCAACCTGGTCTGGGCCGATGCGCCAGTCGCAAGACCGGCGAGACCGAATGCGAGGACCGCCGAGGCGGAAACAAGTAGCTTGCGCAATTGCATGGAGGTGTCTCCTGGTGGGTGGGGAACTAGAAAAACGCGCGCACCGCACCCATGGAGATCCAGGGCACGTTGGTGATCAGCATAAGGCCGAACAAAAGAATCAGCAAAAACGGCATCGCTGCGCGAAACGTCGCCTGTACCGGGGTGCCGGTGATCGCCGACGGAATAAAGACCAGCAGGCCGTAAGGCGGGGTCAGACCACCCAACATCAGGTTCACCACGACGATGATGCCGAAATGCACCGGATCCACTCCCAGTTGCAGCATCAGCGGCAGCGCAATCGGCACCACGATGAGCATGATGGCGGTCAAGTCCAGGAAGGCACCGGCAATCAGCATGATCACGTTGAGCAGCAGCAGGATGGCCCATTGCTGGTGCACATGGCCCAGCATCAAGTCCAGGAACTGCCGCGGCACGCGGCCGGAAATCAGCACCCACGCAAACGGCGCAGCCACTCCGATCAGGAAGCCCACCATGGCAGCGTCGATGCTCGACTCGCGCAGGCCGCGCCAGACCTCGGGCAGCTTCAGGTCCTTGTAGAAAAACAGTCCGATGCCCAGGGCATAGACCACCGCCACCACACCCGCCTCGGTCGCGGTGACAAAGCCGAAGCGGATGCCCCCGATGATGAGCACCGACAGCATCAGCGCCGGAACCGCCTGCATCAGCGGGCCAGAGACCGCGACCCACGATGGCGCTGCCGTGGCCTGGCCGTAGCCCTTGCGCCGGGCGATGATGTAGACCGTGCCCATCAGCAGCATGGCGATCAGCAACCCGGGCAGAATGCCCGCCAGGAACAGCTTGCCAACCGACACGTTGGCTATCGATGCAAACAGCAGCATCGCGATGGACGGTGGGATCACGTTGGGCAAGATCGCCGAGGAGGCAATGACAGCGCAGCAAAATGGCGCCGGGTACCCGTTGCGTTTCATCTCGGGAACCATCATCTTGGCCAGCAGCGAGGCGTCGGCGGTGGAGGAACCGGAATCGAAGCCGAAGAACACGCTGGTGAGCACGTTCACCTGCGCCAGGCCGCCGCGAAGATGCCCGACCAGGGCGCGCGCAAGTCCGATCAAGCGCACCGTCAGCCCGCCCGCGTTCATCACCTGCGCCGCCGCGATAAACAGCGGAATCGCCAGCAGCACGAACTTGGAGGAACCGACCACCATGTTGTGAACCACCGCCGCCGGCGGCAGCAAATCGCCAGCATCGCTGGCTATGAAGGCAGCGAACAGCATGCAAAAAGCCACCGGTACACCCATCACCAGAGTCACCACAAAAGAAATCCCCAGCAGCACCGTGGGGCTGCTGCTCTGGATGTCGGTCTGCTCGAAGACGTCGAGCAGCAGCCAGACCAGCACCGAAAACCCGATGGCAGCCAGTTCCGCACGCCGGTTTTCGGCGACGCTCAGGGCCGCGAGCAACTGGTATAGCAGCAGAATGCACGCGGATGCTGGAATGACCGCGTACTGCCACCACGACGGCAAACCCAGCGTGAGGCTGGTGCCCGACGTCATGCCGGCGATGGTCCAGCCGGCGGTCAGGAGCCGGATGATCGTGTAGGTGACGGCGGCTGCGGCCAGGAAGCGCACCGCCGCCTGCCCGGCGCTCGGCAGCATGTCGCGCAGGATCGGTATGGCAATGTTCTTGCTGCGGTGGGTGGCGATCGGGAGCACCGTGAAGATCAGCCAGGTGAAAAGCCACAACCCGCCCTCTTCGGTCCAACTGAACGAGGAATTGAAGGCGTAACGCGAGACCACCCCACCCAGCACGACCAGAATGATGGCGGACAGCAGTGCCGCGCCCAAGTGGCTCAGCCAGGTGTCGAACCACAGTCGCAACCGCAGCGCGCGGCGACCGAGCGCATCGGCCGGCATGGCGTCGTCGGCCCTGCCCTCGACCAGGTCGAGGATGTCGGATCCGGATTGGGCAGTCATGGCTTCAACCTGACAGCGGGCGGCAGCGGCACGCGCGTCAAGGCATGTCTCCTGTGCAAGGTTCGCGGAAACTTTTTTATTATTATAATAGCATAAAAGTAATTCCGGCAAGGCCGGCGGCGCGATCGTGAACATGGCTTCGGTGCCCGGAATCGTCGGTGCCCCCACCCTGTCGATTTACAGCGCGAGCGAGTATGCGGTGATCAGCCTGACACGCACGGCGGCTGCCCTGCAAGTTACGTCAACGGTGCGGCCTGGATCTTTGACGGAGGTCGCACGGCGATCTGACGTGGCGCGCGGCATCCACCCGCTCAGGCCACCCAGCGCCGCGCGTTGTGCCATAGCTGCATCCAGGGGCTGAGCTGGTCGCGGTCCTGGTCAGTCCAGCTCATCTGGATGTTGCGGAACACCCGCTCCGGGTGCGGCATCATCGCGGTGAACCGGCCATCCGGCGTGGTGACGCCCGTCAGCCCGCCCAGACTGCCATTCGGGTTGAACGGATAGGTCTCCGTCGGCTGGCCCCGGTTGTCGGTAAAACGCAAGGCGCCCAGCACGCGGGCGGTATCTCCGCGGCGCGAGAAATTGGCAAAACCCTCGCCGTGCGCGACCGCGATCGGCAACCGGCTGCCGGCCATGCCGGCCAGGAACAGCGACGGCGAGTCCAGCACCTCGACCATCGACAACCGGGCCTCGTACCGCGCGCTCTGGTTGATGGTAAAGCGCGGCCAGTGGTCGGCACCGGGAATGATGTCGGCCAGTTCGGCAAACATCTGGCAGCCATTGCACACACCCAGGCCGAAAGTGTCGGCACGACCGAAAAAGGCACGGAACTGGTCCGCCAGGTCCTCGTGGAAGGTGATGGAGCGGGCCCAGCCGATACCGGCACCCAGCGTGTCGCCATAACTGAAGCCGCCGCAGGCGACGATGCCCTGGTAATCCGTCAGCGCCGTGCGCCCGGCCAGCAGGTCGCTCATGTGCACGTCGACTGCATCGAAGCCGGCTTCGG
>CAZADK010000176.1:0-334 GCA_964483855.1 uncultured Rhodoferax sp. | reverse complement strand
CGGTGAACGCGTACGCCATCTCCACATGCGAGTTGACGCCCTGCTCGCGCAGCACCGCCACCCGCGGTCGCGCCTGCAGCACGGCCGGTGCCCCGGGCCTGAACGTGAGGGCGACGTGCAGACCCGGGTCGAGCGGATCGCCGGCATGCCTATGTTCCGCATCCGCAACGGTCGGGTGGTCGCGTTGCCGGCAGATCTTCCAGCTCACGGCATCCCAGACCTGGTGCAGGTCTTGCAGCGGCGCGTTGAAAACCATCTTGGCGTCGCGCCAGACCTGCAGTTCCCCGATGCCGGCGGTGATGGCCGAGCCGGCTGGCCGGGTCTTGCCGATGCA
>CAZADK010000175.1:0-8103 GCA_964483855.1 uncultured Rhodoferax sp. | reverse complement strand
TTCACTATGACGATGGTGCGATCCATGTGATCGACCGAAAAGGGATCGAGAAACGTTCGTGCGAGTGTTATGGCGCCGTAAAGAAAGAAAGTGACCGACTGCTTCCGTTTTCAGTTGAAGTTGCCCTTGCCTGATGCGCGGCGCCTGAACCACGCCATGGCGCAAACGTTCAGCCGATGCTGATGCGACGTCTGGCTCCACCTTGACCGCAGCTCGCTCCGGTGCACAGTGAACTCACCCCCGCGCGGGCGCGTGAGGTCTCTCAGCGCATTCTTACTTCCTTGCTGTCACCCAGGTCGGCCGGTGCCTTGCCGGTCACGGCCGCCTTGGCCAGCTTGAACAACTGGACGAGCTTGTTGTCCTTCATGTCCCAGTAGTGGGCGTGGTTGATCGTCACCACCACCAAAGCCAGGTCTGGATCATCCACGCCGCCGGAAAACCAGGCCTGCGCCATGGGGGTCCACAAGGCGCGGGTTTTCACGGCATCGTCCACCACGGCGGCCAGTCCGGTGACGCTGACGTAACGGTGGCCGGCCGGGTCGGTATAACTGACGTTGACATTGGGCTCGGCGTTCAGGTCGTCCACCGGGTCGCCGCGCCGGGACATGAAGAAGTACAGGCGGTCGTCCTCGTCGATCTGCTTGTTCAGCGTGGTCATCGGCCGGGCATGCAGGTGACCGTTTCCGTGCCGGCTCGTGAACATCCCGAATTGGATGCCTTTGATGAGTTCCCACAGTTCACTGCGGGATTCGGTGGTGTTGGCATCTTTCATGCGAAGGCTCCTGGGATTGAAGGTGGATCTGAACGCAGGGTACGCCTTCGCAAGCGCTATTTCCGTGCGCCATCGCACGCATGGGCTGTGAAGCCTGCGCGGCGCAGACCCAGCCGGAGCGGGACGTTGGCATTGAGCGTGCGGTAGCGCACGGACGCACCTTTGCGGCGCAGGTATGTTTGCGCCACCGTCCCATCGTGGCCAGACCGCCATTTCGCAATGCAACCATCCCCTGCGCTGTCTCTCCGACCGTTTCGGTCCAACTTCAGAGTTGCCAGGGCAGTGCGTTGATGGCGATCCACGTTGACAAGCGTTCTGTCTGGCTCGTTGTATTGTCGGTGGGCCTGACCTTGCTGGCGGTCTTTGTGGCGTCCAACCTGACGGGCGGAGAGAAAAGGATAGAGCGGCGGATCGAGCGGCTATACGCGCTCGAGGACCCGCGTTTCGCACGTGAACTCGGCGTGTTGCTCGGGCCGTCGTTTGTCGAAGGCAACCGCCACCGGCTCTTGCGCAATGGCGACGAGATCTTCCCGGCCATGCTGTCCGCCATTCGATCGAGCGAGACCTCGATCACCTTCGAGACCTATATTTACTGGTCTGGCGCCATCGGGCAGGAATTCGCCGAGGCGTTGGCGCAGCGGGCACGCCAGGGCGTCAAGGTGCATGTGCTGCTCGACTGGGTTGGCAGCGCCAAGGTTGAGCAGAGCGTTGTCGACACCATGGCCGATGCTGGTGTGCAGATCCGCAAATTTCATCCGCCGCACTGGTCGAACCTGGGGCGCCTGAACAACCGGACCCATCGCAAACTGCTGGTGGTCGACGGCCGGATCGGGTTCACCGGTGGTGTCGGGATTGCGCCGCAGTGGACCGGGAATGCGCAAGATCCGGAGCACTGGCGCGACAGCCACTTCCAGGTCGAGGGGCCGGTTGTCGCGCAGATGCAGTCGGTCTTTCTGGACAACTGGATCAAGGTCACGGGAGACGTGCTGCACGGCCCGGACTATTTTCCAGTGCTGCGGCCGATGGGCACCGAGCGGGCGCAAATGTTCAGTAGCTCCCCCTCCGGTGGCAGCGAAAGCATGCAACTGATGTACCTGCTCAGCATCACTGCCGCGTCGCGGTCGATCGATTTGTCCGCTTCCTACTTTGTCCCCGATGACCTCGTGGTGCGAGCGCTCGTGGCTGCGATGCGGCGGGGCGTGAAACTGCGCGTCGTTGTGCCGGGGAAACATATCGACAGCGAGACCGTGCGCATGGCCTCGCGCGCCGGGTGGGAGCCACTGCTGGTTGCGGGCGCGGTGATCGCAGAGTACCAGCCCACCATGTACCACTGCAAGGTAATGATCGTGGACGGACTACTGGTCTCCGTGGGGTCAACCAATTTCGACAATCGTTCGTTTCGGCTGAACGACGAGGCCACGCTCAACATCATGGACGCAGATTTCGGCAAGGCGCAAGTGGCTGTTTTCGAAGCGGATCTCGCCAAGTCGCTGGTCGTTGGGTATGCACAGTGGAAGAAGCGGCCCTTGCGCGAGAGGGCCGCTGAATGGTTTGCGTCACTTATCAAAACGCAGTTATGACAAGTGACGCCCTTGCGGCCATTCGGGCGAGGCCCGCTGTTGCGGGCCTCTTGCCGAATTAGCGGTACACGTCGCGCGCGCGGCTGGTTTTCCAGGAGTCCTCAAAGTAGGTTGCATCCTCGTCGTTCTTGGGCCGCACGCCCATCAGAATGCCGCCCTTGCGGATACCCTCGTCATACTGCTTGACACGTTCTTCCGGCATATTCCAGCCGACCAGTGCACCCACCAAACCGCCTGTGGCTGCGCCCGCGCCCGCGCCAGCGATCGCCGCAGCCAGGGGGCCGGCGATGACAATGCCCAAGCCGGGAATGGCCAGCGTCGTGCCCACGGCCACGAATGCCGCGGCGATGGCGCCCACGGTACCACCGATGGCCCCGCCCACGCCCGCGCCTTCGGCGGCCTTGTTGCCGAGTTCGGTCTCGGTGCCGGCCGATGTGAAGTGTTTCTTCTTGGTGTCTTCCGACATGACAAGATTGACATCGTCCTTGGTGTAACCCCGTTCCGCCATGGAGTTATAGCCCTGTTCGGCGCTTGCCCGGTCCGGGAACAGTCCGGTCATCAGTGGTCGTTCGTTGCTCATGGTGTGTTTCCCTGTAGGTTCGCGGTTGAACGCATGGGCGCGTTGTCTATGCAACGACTCGTGCGTTTGCCATCGTCTGATGGCTGGGTTCAGTGTGCGCCTTGGCGCGTTGGAATGCTGTCAGCCAGACTGCCTCGTACAAAAGCAGGAGCACTTGCATTCGTGTGAGAAATTTCCTACCTGGACCGCCGCCTCTTTTTTGGCGTGCCGGGTTTGCCCCTGCCGACAACTGGGGCGACAAAGCTTGCTATTCTCACCCCTGCAAAGCGATGCAGTTGCAAGACTGAAGTGCTCTCCTGCCAAACCATTCCCCACCATGCCGCTGTTGTTGAGCCGACCCGTGCCCAACTATCTGTGCGGCCTGTGTTGTGTGTTGTGGCAGGCGCGTGGCTTTCCGAGGCTTCTGCGCCCGCAACTTGGTCGGGAACACCGCAAGCCCACGCGATACCCGCTCGCTTCGTGGGCCACGTGGTGTGGGACACACCGCCTCCGGACTTCCACGCCGTGTTCGAGGCCTATCTTGGCGGGCGCTGGGGTGGCCGACCCGACGCAGATGGCGCGCACCGAAGACATCATACGTATTGGTACCGGGCCTGATGCCGCAGAGCTGCCGTTTGCCAGCATTTTCGGAAGCGCGCAGATGGTGCGCATGAGCCCTTTGGTCGTGCAGGCTGTCGCTGACGAGCGTAGGGCGGCTTAGGCGCTCTTAGCCGCGTTGAAACGGCGCTGCGCGTCAGCCGGCTCAGGGACGTTCAGCCTCCAGCTCCGCCTTGCGCGCGGCCATGCGTGCGCCCAGATCGCGCATATCCAGCTTGGTGGCCAGGGCCTTGGGGAACATTTCCTGCTGCTCTTCCTTGACATGGTGCTTGACGTACTCGGACAAGACCTTGATCCTGGCATCAAACATGTCGCCGTCCGGCTCCACGCCCTCCACCTGCCCGATCAAGTCCTTCAGCGTGGCGTGTTCGACGGTGGCTTCCGGCACCAGTTCGTGGTCCCTGAGCGCCTTTTGCACGGCCGGATAGAAGATTTCCTCTTCCAGCTGCGCATGCACCGACAACTCGGCGCATATTCGCGCCACCAGTTTTTTCTTCACTGACTTGGAGCGCGCTTTTTCGTAGTCCGAGAACAGGCTGCTGACCAGCTTGTGGTCGGCCCGCAGCATGGCGGTGGCTGCCTGGGGCGGGGTGGACTTGGGGGATTTCGTACTGGTTTTGGCCATGGGGTGTGCTGTAGAGGATGGAGAGGGATTGCCAGGCCCACGCACCGCTGTGGGTGAAGCCTGGCGCGCTTGCGTGGGGATCGCAATCACCCATGCGTGCCCGAGATTACTAGTCTGGGTGTCGCGCCTCTGTGCGATGTCAGACAAAGGCATGTAAAGGGAGGTGTCTGCACGTCGCACATGGGCAGACCCACCTTTGCTGCTCGCCACTTCAGAGCGGCCCCAGCCCTGCCGCTGCGCCAGGGTCGCGCCCCCGCCAGAGGCGGCGTCCCTGTAGGACCGAACCCACAACCAAAGGCGTTCGCCGCCGATAGCGCGAACGCCCCGGGCGCGGGAACATGGGCACTCCTTGAGGAGTACCAAGTCCATGAACATCCTGCATTCCGAAGCCTTCGACCGGCGCAATGATCGGCACAATGACCGGCGCACCAACCAGCTGCTTGCGGCCCTGTCGGACGCCGAATGGCGCCGCTGGGAACCGCTGCTCGAATCCGTGGACCTGCACCAGGGCGAGGTGCTGTGCGAATCGGGCCGAACGACGGCGTATGTTTACTTTCCCACCACCGCCATCGTCTCCTTGGTCTACATGACCCAGGCCGGCGGCACGGCCGAGATTGCGGTGGTCGGCAACGACGGTGTGGTGGGCGTTTCGCTCTTCATGGGCGGCAACACCTCGCCTGGCCAGTCGCTCGTGCAAAGCGCGGGCCAGGCTTACCGGCTGCGGGCGCAATGGGTACGGGAAGAGGTGGAACGCGCCGGCCCGGTGCTGGGCATCATGCTGCGTTACACCCAGGCGCTGATCGCCCAGGTAGCGCAGACGGCTGTCTGCAACCGCTACCACTCGATCGACCAGCGGCTGGCGCGCCGCTTGCTGCTGGGGCTGGACCGCGTGCCTTCGGATGCCTTGCACATGACACAGGAGCTGCTGGCCAACCTGCTGGGCGTGCGGCGCGAGGGCGTTACGGCCGCGGCGCTGAAGCTGCAACTGGCCGGCGTCATCCGCTACAGCCGAGGCCATATCGATGTGCTGGACCGGCCGCGGCTGGAGCATCGAGCCTGTGAATGTTATGCAGTGGCAAAAAGGGAATGCCATCGCCTGTTGCCCATGCCGCTGGCGGCCTGATCCAGTCCGTTGCCGGGACCGCCGACTGATGCCGATGCGGCGCCGCACCGGCCACAAGCCGCATTCCGACACGGTGACGCGCAACGGTCCACTTACGCCGGTCTTTTGCCTGCGGCACCATCGCCCGACACATTGCCTTGCCGGCGGTGCAACTCAAGGAGAGTGACATGGATAAATCCGACCCGCCGCGTTCGTTCGGCGTCTTCAAGCCCGTAGGCCATACGGTGATCGCCTTCCGCACCGCCGACGCCATGGAGGCAGCCGTGGCCGCCCTGCTGAAACAGCGCTTTGCTCTTACCGACCTGGCGCGTTACACGCCCGAGGAAATGGGGGCCCAGGTGCAGTCCGACCTGCAGACCGCAAGTGCGATCGCCGGCGTCGGCCAGGAGCTCAATCTGGTCAAGGCGCATGGTGAATTGGCAAACAGCGGCTGCAGCTTCCTGGTGGTGCACGCCCCCGACGACACCCGCGCAAGCCAGGTTGACGAGGTGGTGCGTACTTACAACGCTGCCGCCGCGCAGCGTTATGGCACCTTCATTGTGGAAGAACTGGCCGCGCAGTCCGAGGGTGAGGTACAGACCTTCGAGTCGCCCGATCGGGGGCTGGACATTGCCATTCCTGGGGAGACCGAGCGGTAACATCCACCATTGGGTATTAACGTCGGCTAACGCACAGACAAGCTGGTCAGCCCGAGCATAAGGTGGTTTGCCAGCGCACAGGGCGGCACCCTGGCTCGCTCCGTCGTCAACCTCATCAGGACAGACCCATGAAACCATCCACCATTACGCCATCCCCCGCCGCACCCGCCGACGGAGACCTTGCCGAGCAGGCTCGCCCCGGCCACGGCATTCCGTCGCAGGACCCGGATCCCGCGGCGCAGTCGCTGCTGGGGCCGCGGGAGGTGGAGCGCGAGGCCCAGTCGGCATTGGTAGGCGGCGGAATGCTGGCGGGTGCGGCTGCGGGCGCCACCCTTGGCGTCCTGGTGGCCGGCCCGGCGGGCGTGGTGGTCGGGGGCGCGCTGGGCGCTGTGGCGGGTGTCATGGGCGGTGCTGCCGTGGGAGCGACGGCGAAACCGCAGGATACGGTCCGCGCCGAAGCGGCGTCCCAAGACGGCGTGCGCCTGCACATCGAAGACAGCGGGGGCGGTGGCCGACCGGTGGTGCTGATCCATGGCTGGCCACTGTCGTCCCAGGCCTGGGAGCCTCAGGTGCCGGTGTTGCGGGCTGCCGGTTATCGTGTAGTGACGTATGACCGACGCGGCTTTGGCCGTTCGGACAAGCCGGAATCAGGTTACAGCTACGACGCGCTGGCTGACGACCTCCAACGCGCCATGGACCAGTGCGGCCTGCAGGACGTAACCCTGGTGGGTTTCTCGATGGGCGGGGGAGAGGTGGCACGTTACATCGCACGGTTTGGGCAATCGCGCCTGCACAGCGTGGTGTTTGCCGCGGCTGTGCCGCCGTTCCTGTTGAAGTCGGCTGACAATCCCGATGGGCCGCTCACAGCCGAGAAGGCGCAGCAGTCGAAGCAGGCGCTTGCGCAGGACCGCGATTCCTTCTTCGACCAGTTCACCCGGGACTTTTTCTCGGCCAACGGCACGCTGCTGGTAACGGAGTCGCAGCGCGCCGACGCGATTGCCCTTTGCCAGCAGTCGGCGCAGCATGCGGCATTGGCGTGTATGGACGCGTTCGGCACGACTGACTTTCGCGAAGACCTGAAGCAGGTGACGGTTCCCACGCTGGTGATTCACGGAGATGCGGACGGGATTGTTCCCTTTGATGGATCGGGCCAGCGAACCCACCAGGCCGTGCCCCACAGCAAGTTGGTGCAGGTGAATGGTGCGCCGCACGGCATGAACGTGTCTCATACCCAGGTGTTCAACGATGCGCTGCTGTCGTTCCTGCGGGTCTGACCTTCCGCGCAAACGCGCTGACTACGATCGCGGCCGCCGACGGGCCTGCGATGGCACAGTATCAAGGGATGGCAGCCGTTGTCGCCCGGCGCAGTGCTGCGGCATCGTAGGCACCAAATACCGATTGCACGGACCTAGTATCCGGTAATACATAGACCACGGCTCGACGCGTTGCGAACATCGGCCGGATGGTGGATTCAAAGAATGCCACCGGCACGTTGATGCAGCCCAGGGAGATGCGGTTGTCGTCAACCGTGGTGGTTGCCAGTCGCTCCAGGCGGCGCTCGTTCGGGTTCGTCGTCAGCACCCGGTGCATCGACACCGCTGCGTCATAGTCCACCCATACAACGTCGGCACCCTTGGTGTTGCGCCCCCGCTCAGCCAAAAAGCGCCCCGCCGGCGTCGTGCGTTCCTCGGGCAGGATCTGGTTCAGCGGCCGCTCACCAATGCCGGGTACCGTATCGTCGCCAAGCGCGGCACCCAGTAAAACGGGACTGGCGCCCTGCAATCGTGCTTGCCCATCGAAGACATACACCGTCGCCATTTTCTTGTCGACGATGATGAAATCTGAGTCAAGGTTGTCGCGCGAATCGGCGATCCAGTCAGCCACGTAACGCGCATCCGACGAGGGTACGCGCGGGCCAAAATCGGCAACCAGGGCCATGACCGGCGCGGCTTCTCGCAACGCATCCCTCTGGATGTCCGCCGGGCCGGGCGGGCCCGGACGGACAGCCAGTGGAATGGCAATTGCCAGGGCCGCGACGCCCGCGAGAATCACGCGGGAGATGCGCATGATCAGCCGCGGTCCGCGCGTGCCACGCGCTCGGTGGACATCGTGCCATCCGAGTTCATGTTCGTCCCGGTCGTCCCGTCAGCGCGGCGGTTCATGGTGCCATCCGCGTTCATATTCGTCC
>CAZADK010000174.1:0-8125 GCA_964483855.1 uncultured Rhodoferax sp. | reverse complement strand
CTAGCCTGATATAAAGCCAAAAACAAGCTCAATTACAAGAGGGGTGATCCGCGATCACATCCCCCGAACGGGTGATGCCTGAAGGTGGAATGGCTAGTGCAACATGCTGCAAGAGCAAGAAGGATATGTTCCATGGATCCCGAAAACCGATTGGTGCATGACATTTACGCCGCCGCATTGGACGAAACCCCATGGCAGTCAGTGGTCGAACAAGCCGCCGGTTTGTTGCAGGCCACGAGTGCCTTCATGTTCACCCCTTTCCAGCCGGCCGCCGAGGGCGGATTCAAGCTAATCCATGCGATGCCGCAGTCCCTCACGGACGCTTACGTGTCCGAGATGGTGGATGTAGATGTCTGGTACCAGGCGCTGCTGCGCCGCAACCTGCATTTGGGCACCGGATTCACCTACCGCACACGCGACCTGATGCCGGATGCGGAGCTCAAGCGCTCGCGCATGCATGCCGACTATCTGATGCATTGCGACATCGGGCATTGCCTGGGCACCATGGTTGGCGATGGGACGAAGGCAGATATTCCGATGACGCCGCTAAGCGTGTACCGGCCGTATCGTTCGCCCGACTTTTCTGCAGCCGACGAAGCCTGCATGCGACGTATCCAGACCCACCTGTCGCAGGCGCTGCTGGTACGCAGCCGCTTGCACGCGGCCAGCGACAACTGGGGCGTTGTGGCCATCGAGCGGGTTACAACCGCGGTGGTGGTGGTGTCGAAGGAGCGCAAGGTCCTGCTGCTCAACCCGGCCGCCGAGAAGCTGTTCGTGGCCGTGACCCCGCCACTGACCCGCAATGGTCATCTGGTCGCGCACGAGCCGGCGCAGGCGGATGCTCTGGCCAAGGCCCTGGCGGCGTGTAGAAACTACCGGTTCGACCCCGGCTTTTCCTTGTCGATCCGCCTGGCCGGCGCAGCGGGTAGCGGCATCGTGATCCGGCTGGCACCGCCACCCGCGCACTCGCCCAATGCCGCTGGTGCGGCGGCCATCGGTTTCCTGGTGCAGGAGGGGCGTGCGGCGATCGATCCGCGCGCCATGCTGGTCGCGTTGTACCTGCTGACTCCGGCGGAAGCCGCCCTGGCGATCGCTTTGTTCGAAGGCGCCACGCCCGAGTCCTATGGCGCGCAGCGCCAGGTGTCGCAATCCACGCTCAAAACGCAATTGCGCGCAGTGTTCGAAAAAACCGGCGTCCACCGCCAGTCGGATCTGATGCGCCTGATGATGTCGATCGCGCATTGAGCGCGATCTGCAGCGTCAGGCTCGAAACAGTCGCGTGTCCGTCACCGGGTCGTCGTGCCGTCGCCGACCGCTCCCTGCGCCAGCCAGCGGGATTGACGCACCGGCACAGGCGAACAACGGCAAGCTCGACCAGGGCGCGTCCACCGTATGGATCTGTCTGGCGGAAAACCGCTCACCACTGTGAAAGTCGAACCATGCCTGCGGTCCGGCAGGCCGATACATGCTGCGTCGTGTCGCCCCCTCTTCCGAGACAGGCGCCACCAGCAACGCGTTGCCCAGCATGAAGTCGTCGCAGTCTTCAAAGCACTGTTCGTCGTTCAGGAACAGAGCCACCAACTATCCACCTGGCGCTGATGGGGTTCTTGGGGGAATAAGCACGCCCTTCACGTGGATGTCGCGAAGAATGCTGGTCTGAATGTACGCCCTTGTCCTACAGGGCGCCTCAAGCAAGTAAATACCATGGTTAGTCCGTTAACCCAGGAGGAATCAAAATGGCTGTTCAACCGATCCGTAAAAAGGATGCATGTGACTTGCTCGACGCAGACCACAAGGCAGTACACGCAATGTTCAAGGAGTACGAAACTCTCACTGGCTCGAGGGCTAAAAGCGCCACCGCACGCAAGCAGGCGCTGGCCCGGGATATCTGCGCCGCTTTGACTGTCCATGCGACCGTCGAAGAAGAGATCTTCTATCCTGCGGTGCGAGCCGCGATCAAGGACAAAGCCCTGCTCAATGAAGCCGAGGTCGAACATGCCAGTTGCAAAGATCTCATCGCGCAAATCGAGTCCAGCGATATGAACGACGACAGGGTGGATGCGAAGGTGACCGTACTGGGCGAGTACATCGTTCATCACGTGAAGGAAGAGCGCAATGAGATGTTCCCCAAGGCTCGGGCCGCGCGTGGCTTGGACTTGGTCGCGATGCGCGGCGTGATGGAGGCGCGCAAGGCCGAACTCATGAGCGAGCAAACCGCATGACGGTTACAGCACTATCTATGTCTACGCACGACAAACAAAACCCTGGCACGAGCGAAAACGCATACCGCCCGGGCGAAGGCAGTTCTTCGCCCGGGGGGAAAGACCGCGCCAGTTATGAACGCTACGGCAACTATGGACTTGTTGAGCCAGAGGGAACTCCGGATGCAGACCGCACGCATGACCCAGCCCGGCGTAACCATACCCCGGCTCACACTGACACGCCCGTTCAAGAATAAAGGACACCAAATGCCTCAATCCAACAAGGATTCGAAGGGGGGTAAGAGCCACTCCGACAACAAACCACGGTCTGGCGGCCGATCAAGCGGTGCCTCCACTGGGAACAAGGCGCAAGGCCGCTCCGCCCAATCTCCAACCGGCCCGCAAAAGCACGGGGAGAAGAAAAGCACCAACTGAACTGCGAAAAGGGGGGCCGAATGAGTGTGACCAGCCAATTCGATGGCCCTCCGATCAAGCTTGGTGATGGACGTTGAATAATGAGTCGGCGATATCTGGCAAGGCGTTATTCAATGTTGCCGTGGCCCTCGCCTGCGTGAACAAGAACGCCGCCAGGTTTGAGCCTGGCGGCGTTGCAGATTGATGACGTTGTGTTTCAGAACGGCGGATCGTCATCGGTGGCCGTTGCGGACTGCAAACCTGAAGTTCTGGCGCGGTCGTTCGGGCTTCCATTCGAGCCGTTCCGCCTTGGCGGATCCGTGACCCCCTAAGTCGGACGGGAATAAGATCTTGAAACGGCATGTTTTCGGGCCCACTTGGACTGGTTCGCCCGCTCAGGGGTGGTGCGGCTGGTGCCCGCTTCAGCAATGGGCTTGTTGCGGTTGTGGGTGGGTCAACATTTGATTGGCATGAGGTGTGTGAATGAGTCAGTTTCGGGTCGGCGCCGACAAGGTATGGCTGCTGTCGCGGCGTAGGGCGCGGCACGTCAAGGCGCCGGGCCCACAGGGGTGCAGTTCACGGTTCTGTCACGCTGTGCATCTAGCATGGCCCGTTCGTCTCACAACCTTCGGGCCGCCTCATGAACCCCCGTTTTTTGCAACTCTCCAGCGCCGCCTTGTTACTGGCTTGCAGCTTGTCGGCTGTTGCCCAGGTCAGTACCACGATCAGCAATACGCAAGTGGGGCAACGCCCGTATTTTTTGGTCAATGACATGGCGGACAGTCCACTGAAAACCAAGCTGCAAAGCTGTGGAAATGGGCCTTTCAAGAAGACCAATTTCTCCATCGGCCACCGGGGCGCGGCGATGATGTTCCCCGAGCACACCAAAGAGTCCTACGAGGCCGCCGCACGCATGGGCGCAGGTATTGTGGAGTGCGACGTGACCTTCACCATGGACAAGGAACTGGTCTGCCGCCACGCCCAGAACGATCTGCACACCACCACCAACATTTTGGTAACGCCGCTGGCAGCCAAGTGCACCAAACCGTTCACACCTTTCAACGCGGAGAAGAACACACCAGCCACCGCCGAATGCCGCACCAGCGACATCACGCTGGCTGAATTCGAAACCCTGCGTGGCAAGATGGACGCATCCAACCCCAAGGCCACCACGGCCCAAGAGTTCCTGGGCGGCACCGCCAACTGGCGCACCGACTTGTATAGCGGTCCCACCAGCGGCACGCTGATGACGCACCAGGACAGCATTGCGCTTTTCAAAAAGCTCGGCGTGAAGATGACCCCCGAGCTGAAGGCACCCAGTGTGACCATGCCTTTTAACGGCTTCAGCCAGGAAGCCTACGCGCAAAAAATGATCGATGCGTACAAAGACGCCAATGTGCCCCCCAGCCAGGTGTTTGCCCAGTCGTTCAACAAGGCCGATGTGCTTTACTGGGTCAAAAACGAGCCCGCGTTTGGCAAACAGGCTGTGTTTCTGGATGAGGCCACCAAGGTGGCCGACCTGCCCAGCCTTGAAAAGCTGCAGAGCTACAAGAATGACGGTATCCAGATTGTTGCCCCGCCCATCTATGCGCTGCTGGATGTGAAAGACGGCAAGCTGGTTCCATCGGCCTACGCCAAGAACGCCAAGGCTGCGGGCCTGAACATCATCACCTGGAGCCTGGAGCGCTCAGGCTTAATGGCCAGCGGCCGTGGTGGCTGGTACTACCAAAGCGTGAACCCAGTGATGAACCGCGAAGGCGACATGATGCAGGCACTGGACGTGCTGGCCAAAGACGTAGGCATCATGGGCATCTTTTCTGACTGGCCTGCCACGGTGACCTACTACGCCAACTGCATGGGCCTGGAGTAAGCGCAGAAATGGCATCCACTGCATGACCCGTCCGGCGGGGTGCGCTCGGGTGCAAAGCGCTCTCACCCAACAGGTGACTGGCTTCGTGGCCACAATCGTCAGGTTTCATGCGACAGCGGAATTCGGGCGGTCAACTGCCGCGGCCAGCTCAAGATCATCGCCGCCATCCTGGAGGCACCAGGGACAAGAGCGGATCCTCAGGCACCTGGGGCTGCAGGCTCGGGCACCGCCCCGGGTGCCGGCGCGCGGAGATTTTCAGCAGGAGGCGTGAAGGCGGCCCGGTACCCCGGGCCGCGGGGAGGGGCTGCACCTGACTGGGGTCGAGCCTGGTGAGGGGCCACGAAGCGCGAGGGTTTGACCGATGTCGAGGCAGTTATCAGGTCAAGCGGCGGGGCTGCGGCTGCTCAGTGTGCGACCGGCCAGGCCTACACTCCCCCAAAACTCCCCGGTGTACTACTTACCCAGTGCGGGCGAGCCCGTCGCGGTGGGCACGAAAACATGCCGTTTGAAAATCTTGTTCCCTCGACGCGTGCGCCGGCAACAGCCTGTCGCTGGCGATGGATCTGCACGACCAATACGTCTATATGGAGAAGACCACGCAGTGGCGCTTCACACCGCCAACCCATGTGGTCGTGGCCTTGGCCGAAGCGGTGCTGCAGTTCGAGGAAGAAGGCGGGCAACCGGCGCGGCTGGCGCGCTACACCGCCAACTACGAGGCCTTGGTGCATGGCATGGCCGCGCTGGGCTTCAAACCCTTTCTGGATCCGTCGGTGCAGGCGCCGATCATCGTCACGTTTCATGCGCCCGAGCATCCGAATTACCAGTTCAAGACGTTTTACGAAGCGGCCAAGCGGCTTGGCTTCCTCCTGTGCCGGGGCAAGCTCACAACGGTAGAGACTTTCCGGGTCGGCTGCATCGGCGCCATCGGCCCGAACGAGATGCGGCAAGCGGTGCAGGCGGTGGAAGTGGCGCTGCAGGAGATGGGGTTGACGCCCGGGTAGTTCGTGCCGGCCTTGCGTGTTCAGGCGTCTGCGGGTTGCTCGCGCTGGTCGGTGCGCGCACCCAGCAGGGCGGAAATCTGGCGCGTCGCCGCTATCAGTGACTCCCGCGCCGAGGCAAGCGGGATACGGACGTCGCGCTGGTGCAGGTAAGGCAAGGTCAAGGCGGCGACCGCCCCGTCGCTGTGGTCCAGGATGGGGCAGCAAAGATCGGTCACCCCGTTTGTGGTGTCGCTTTGTGCCATGTAAAAGCCATTCTGGATGATCGCTGCCAAGTCGGCGCGGACCTTGCTGGCCGAGAGCCGCGCGGGGCTATTGGCAATCAGTTCCGCGATCAATTCGTCCTGAACGGCCACCGGCTGAAATGCGGACAACACGCGCGATGACGCACGATCCGGGCGAAACGGGAAGTTCGCTCCGAGGCGAACCCCGAAGCCCATCGGCTCCGGGCTATCCACTTGCGCCACGACCAGAATGCGGCGGGCGTAATGAATCACCAGGTGGGCGGACTGACGCGTCGCTTTCGCGAGTTCCTGCATGACCGGCAAAGCCACCGTCAGCAGGTGCTTCAGCGGCGGCTGCTGGTGCGCAAGTTCGAACAGCCGAAGCGAGATTCGATACGTGCCGTCAGCGTGCCGGTTGAGGTACCTACGCCGCTCGAGCACCGACAACATGCGGAAAAGCTCGGGGGTCGAACGCCCCAGCCTTTGTGCGATGACCCCTTGCGAAAGTCCTTCGGCTTCGCACGCTAGCAGCTCCAGGATGTCGAGCCCTTTCTCGAGCGCGGGAGCTGTGTAGACAGCCTCGGCTCCAGCAACCGACTGGGGCCCGGAAGACTCTTGACTTAGGGAAAGTCCGGATATCGGCATGGGTTTTACATGAAAAAATGAATTTTATTGATGAAGATTGTGCGGCCAAGTCGGTGGCGCCACTGATTGGGGGATACCCTTGTTATCTCAGTTGTCTCCACCTCAGGTGGCCAGCTACCGCGAGCGCGGCATTCTGTATCCGTTGCGTGTTCTACCCGAAACCGAGGCTGCAGCCTTGTCGGAGCGCTACCTTGCCAATGCGGCGGTAATCAAAGGGCGCAACAACCAGAAGCCCCATCTGCTCTATACGTGGCTGGATGCGCTGGTGCGCGATCCACGCATACTCGATTCCGTGGAGTCCGTGCTCGGCCCCAACCTGTTGTGCTGGGGCTCGCAGTTTTTCGCCAAACCGGCAGGCGACGCTGCTTATGTGAGTTGGCACCAGGACGCGACCTACTGGGGCCTGTCCTCCTCCGATGTCGCCACTGCCTGGGTCGCGCTGACCCCAAGTACGGCCGAGTCGGGATGCATGCAGGTGGTCGCAGGCACCCATCACACCCAGGTCAAGCACGAAGACCTGTTCGACGACTCGAATCTCCTGTCTCGAGGACAAGAAGTGGCGGTCAAGGTAGACCCCTCGACAGTGGTCAACGTGGAGCTGCAGCCGGGCGAGATGTCGTTGCACCATGTTCTACTGTTCCACGGATCGGAGCCGAATCGTTCGGCACAGCCACGCATCGGGTTCGCCATCCGCTACATCCCCACGCACGTGCGCCAGTCGTCCCCGATTCGCGACAGCGCCCTGCTGGTGCGCGGCCGCGACGATTTTGGGAATTTCGAACCCGAGCAGGCTCCCGAGGCTGACCTGCACCCCGACGCGGTTGCCCGTCACGGAGCGGTCATCGATCGGCAACTGCGCATTTTGTACGCTGGTGCGCAGGCCCGCGGCGCGCTCAACCCGAACCGCCAGGCCGCGAATCCATAACACTAAAACGGCGGCAAGCATCACTCGCGGCGCAACCGTAGCGGAAGAAGCCTCACGTCCCATTCATTCACCTAGGAGACAATATGAAATCACTGCCAGCAGCTTTCGCCATTGCCATTGCCGGCGTCCTGGCGCTCAATGTCGCATCAGCGCAGGAGGTCAAGATCAGGTTCGCCCACTCGTTGTCCACGACTGAACCGGCACACCTGGCTGCGGAATACTTTGCGAAAAACGTTGCGGCCCGAACCGGTGGCAAGGTGCAGATCAGCGTCTTCCCCGCAGAGCAGCTGGGTTCTGGCAAGGACGTGAACGAGATGATTCGCCAGGGCGCCAACGTGATGAATATCACCGACCCGGGTTACCTGTCTGATTTCGTCCCCGATGTTGGTGTACTGAACGGTCCCTACCTGATCAAAACCCCCCAGGATTACGACAAGCTGCTGGCGTCGAGCTGGTTCAAAGGCATCGAGAAGAAGCTCGAAGCCGCCGGCTTCAAGCTGATCATGGCCAACGGCTTTTTTGGCCAGCGCCACCTGATTTCCGACAAGGCGGTGCGCAAACCTGAAGACATGGCCGGAATGACCGTGCGCGTTCCGCCGAACACGATGTGGATCGAGACCTTCAAGGCCATGGGCGCCCGACCGACCACCGTTCAGTGGTCCGAGGTTTACAACGCGCTGTCGCAAAATGTCGTGCAGGCTGCGGAGGCGCCGCTTGGCTCGCTGTGGGGTTCCAAGCTCCAGGAGACTCGCAAGGTGATTTCGATGACCGGTCATTTCACCGCGTTCACCATGTGGCCGATCAACGCCAGTTACTTCAATAAGCTGCCCAAGGACGTTCAACAGATA
>CAZADK010000173.1:7482-8131 GCA_964483855.1 uncultured Rhodoferax sp. | reverse complement strand
GTCTGGCTGGTGGATCCGGTCAGCCAGCGCATTGTGTCGGTGAACCAGGCAGCGGTGGATCTTATCGGGCTGTCACGGGAGGATCTGCTGGGCCGCACCGCCGTCGAGTTGACCGCCACGCCGGAAGACCAGTATTTCTGGGAGGATGTAGCCGCCGGGCTCAGCCACGCCATCCATTCGGAGACGCTGGTGCGCACCGGCGACGGAATCGCGATCCCGGTCGATCGCCGGGTCAGCCGCATCTGGCTCGACGGCGCAACACCGCTGTTCCTCGTCTGCCTGCAGGATCTGCGTCAGCAACGCCGCACCGAGGTCGAACTCGAGGGCCTGGTCGCCGAACTGCGCGCCACGCTGGAGTCCACCGCCGATGGCATCATGGCCAGCGACTTCGATGGCAGGGTACGCAACTACAACCGGCGCTTTGCCGAACTGTGGGACCTGCCTGAAGCACTGATGGTGCGCCGCAACGATCCGGCGCTGTTCGCGCACATGGCGGCGGCCATGGCGGACCCGCAGGCCTACGCGGATCGGCTGTCCGAGATCACGGCGTCGCCATTGCTGGAGGTGGACGACGAGTTGGTGTTGCACTGCGGGCGCATCATCGAGCGGCGCTCCTTGCCCCAATACAACCGGGGCCAACCCAGCGGCA
>CAZADK010000173.1:0-7472 GCA_964483855.1 uncultured Rhodoferax sp. | reverse complement strand
GCGTGTCGACAACCAGGCCCGGCTGCGCCTGGCAGCGAAGGTTTTCGAGTCCAGCCTGGACGCGATCTTCATCACCGGTGCGGATTACCGTTTGCTGGCGGCCAACCCCAGTTGCGAGCGCCTGACCGGCGTGCACCAGGCTGTCCTTTTGGGCAGCACCGCACGCGATTTTTTCCATGATCCGCACGACCAGGGTTTGTTCGTGCGGGTGGCGCAGCACCTGGATACCGATGGTTTCTGGGAGGGCGAGGTGCTGCGGCGCAACGCCGGCCAGCAGGCGCAGGCGGTGCAGGTGTCCTGGGTGCTGCTGCGGGGCGACAACAACCAGCCGGTACACAGCATCTGTTTCTTCAAGGACCTGAGCGAGAAATATGCGGCCCAGCAACGCATCGAGAATCTGGCCTATCGCGACGTGTTGACTGGGCTGCCCAATCGCCTGCTGCTCACGCAAAGGGTCGATTTCGCGTTGCGCATGGCCGAGCGCAACGGCGGCCAGTTTGCGGTGTTTTTTCTTGACCTTGATCGCTTCAAGAACATCAACGACTCGATGGGACATGCGTTTGGCGACCGGGTGCTGGTGGAGGTGGCCGCGCGCATCAATGCCTGCCTGCGTGACGTCGATACCCTGTGCCGGCTCGGCGGCGATGAATTCGTCATCTTCCTGCAGGAGGCGGACGCGCCGGGTGCCGAAGCCTGTGCGCAGCGCGTACTGCGTGCGCTCTCCGACCCCTTCGTGCTCGACGGCATGAACTTCTCGGTCGGATGCAGCATCGGCGTGGCCCTGTACCCGGATGACGGCAAGACGCTGGACGAATTGATCCAGTACGCCGACACGGCGATGTACCGGGTCAAGGAACGAGGACGCGGCAGCTTTCGCTTCTACCAGCCACAGATGAACGTCGACGTTCTGTCGCGCATCAAGATGGACCATGCCATGCGCCAGGGACTGCAGCAGGGGCGCTTTTGCCTGCATTACCAGCCACAGATAGCGCTGGCTGACGGCCGCATGATCGGCGCCGAGGCGCTGGCGCGCTGGAACGACGCCGAGTTTGGCGACGTGTCCCCGTCGGTGTTCATCGTCCTTGCCGAGGAGACCGGGTTCATCACCACGATCGGCAAATGGGTGCTCGAACAGGCGGTGTGGCAGGCAGCGGCGTGGCAACGCGCCGGAACACCGATTCTGGTGTCGGTCAATGTGTCGGCATTTCAGTTCCAGCAAGCCGACTTCGTCTCGATGGTGGGTGGCACGTTGCGCGACGCCGGTCTGTCCCCGAGCCTGCTCGAGCTCGAACTGACCGAGTCGATCCTGGTACGCGATGCCGACGAGGCGCTGGAGCGGCTGCATGCGCTGGCGCAACTCGGGGTGGCCTTGTCCATCGACGACTTCGGCACCGGTTATTCGAGCCTGGCCTATCTCAAGCGTTTTCCCATCTCCCGGCTCAAGATCGACCGTTCGTTCGTGACCGGACTGCCGCAAGACGACAGCGACCGTGCCATTGTCAGCGCGACCATCGGCGTGGCGCGGGCGCTCGGGCTCGAAGTGGTCGCCGAAGGCGTCGAGACGCAGGCCCAGATGGAGTGCCTGCGTGCGCTCGACTGCGCGGCCTATCAGGGTTTCCTGTGTTCACCGGCGGTTCCGGTGGCGCAGTTCGAGCGGCTGATGGAAACGTTGCGCTAGTCCGTACGGCTGTGGGCTGCCCGCGGGTGCTACAAATTCCTGGCCTGCCGCCGAACCTGCTCCACACGGATATGCGTCAAGCATCGCGGTTCCCGATTCAACGCAGGATGAGATACGAAGCCAGAGCGTACAGAACAAATGCGAACACCCGCTTGAGTGGCGTTACGTCCATGCTGTGGGCAATCCGTGCGCCAAGCGGCGCCGTCAGCATGCTGGCCACCGACAACACCAGGAAGCCGGGCCAGTAAAGGTAACCGAGTGCTCCTGGCGGCATGTCCGGCAGGCTCCAGCCAGCGACCAGATATCCGATCGATCCGGCCAGCGCAAATCATGCCGCCGCCCAGCCCCGGCATTCCGGCCAGGAAGCCGGTACACAGACCCAGCAGAGCCAGTTCGAGGACCAGGGTGAGGGAAAAATCCACGAGAAATGAGGGTGCCTGCAGAGGCCACCGAGCCGCATCCTGAACCGGGGTTCAGGTGGGCGAGGTCAGCGTTGGCGTCGGGTTCATCTGACGCGAGATGATCACACCAGCCAGGCGATTTTCCAAGCCCGAGCTACGAGAGCATTGGTTCAAGGAATTAAAAGCCCGATGGACACTGCAGACAAAATCATTGTAGGGGCAGGCAGCATCCCATGACGGGAAAAAGCCCACGCAACGCAGGTCCTGCCGCTCAGATCAGCTGGCCGTCTTCGCCCAGTGCGCGGTCGAGACGGTCGAGTAGCGAAGTGAGCATCGTGTTGTCGTTGTCGTCGGTGTCCAGGTCGGGCGTCGTCTGCGTGGTCGATGCAGATGCCGGCGCCGGTTCGGCGCCGGCAGTAGCCCCGCTTTCGCCAAGGTCGAATGCAAGGTTCAACGCGGCGAGCACGGCGATGCGGTCGCGCGCACGCACCTTGCCGGCGTCGCGGATCTTGCACATCGCGGTATCGACACGCTCGACCGCCTCCAGCAAGCGGCCTTCGCCGCCGAGCGGGCAGCCCAGCAGATAGTTCTGGCCCATGATCTGGACTTCAAGCTGCTTCATGACGCATCTTTGGAGTGGTTGCCAACGCCGGCTTCAGGCAGTCGGTCCAGCAGCGCGTCAACCCGGGCCCGTGCCGCTCCCAGGCGCGACTTCAGAGAATCACGTTCGTTGGTGAGTGACTCGAGCTGACTCGTGAGCAGTACGTTGGTGCGCTGCAATTCTGCGTGGCGTACCAGCAATCGCTCCACCCGCTCGGCGATCTGGTCGATTTTGGTCTGGTTCGACATACGCCGGCATTGTAGAGTTAGCCTGCCGCTGGTCGCATAGAATCACCGGGTTGGTGCTCGCGGTGTGGTTCGCATGCCGCAGTTCAACGGGAAGCAGGAGGCCAAGCCGGCAACGGCAAGGTTAACCTGCGCTGCCCCCGCAACGGTAAGTGGACGGGTCTTCGGACCCCGCTGCCATCACTGCCACTGGACGCCCTGAACAAGCGTCTGGGAAGGCGATGGTCGTCGCTCCATCAGCCCGGATACCGGCCAACAAGGCGGTCGGCTGCTTGCAGCCGGCCACGGCGCCCATTAGCTGTCGGGGACGACGGCCCGGGTTTTCAATCGAGTCCATCCATGATGTTCAGGTCCCGCTCCTTCGCGCTTTTTGGCGCGTTTTCGCTTGTTATCGCCTTTGCATTCCCTGTGTTTGCCCAATCGCCGTCAACCCCTGTACTGCCAGAGGTCGTGGTAACCGCCACGCGCAGCCCTCAGTTGCTCAGCGCCGCTTTGGCGCACACCACCGTCATCAATCGCGAAGACATCGTGCGCTCGCAGGCGACCGATGTGTTCACCTTGCTCGAGCGTGAGGCAGGCCTGCAACGCACCCAGAACGGAGGCCTGGGAGCCGTCTCCAGCCTGTTCGTGCGCGGTTCGCCCACGCTCGACACCTTGATCCTGATTGACGGCATTGCTCTCAACAAGCAGGACGCCTCTGGCGCTGCCAGCCTCGAACACCTGATGCTGGACAACATCGAGCGCGTCGAGGTCGTCCGTGGCAACGTCTCGGCCATCTACGGTTCAGGTGCCATCGGTGGCGTGATCCAGATCTTCACGCGCGGCGCCTCGCAGACGCCGTCGGCCGCCGTGTCCATGGAGTTCGGGCCACGGGCATCGCGCAAGGCGTCGGGCAGTGTGAATGCGACGGCGGGCGCGACATCCCTGGGGCTGGTGGTGTCCCGCACCGAGACAGACGGCTTCTCGGCCCTCAACACGGCGCAGCAACCCAGTGCCAACCCGGACGCCGACGGGTACCGCAATACCAGTGTGAACCTGTCGCTGGTCCACCGGTTGTCGAACGACCACAATTTCGGTCTGCGGGTCATGCGCTCGAAGGGCGATCTGGAGTTCGACAGTGCGTTCGGTGCCCCCGCCGACATTCAGACAGCCACGACGACATTGAGCCAATCGACGGTGTTCACGGACAACACCTGGGGCCGTTGGCGCAGTCGCATTTCGCTGGGGGAGTTGTCGGACAAGAGCAACAGCCGCGACGACGGCGTGTTCGGTTCGACGGATTCGTTTGTCACGCGTGTCACGATGCTGAACTGGGTCAATACCGTGAATCTGGGCACGGGTTGGTTGGCGACGGCCGGGCTCGAACTGCAACGCCAACGTGCGGTTGCCGCGACCACGTCGGCTTTTGGCAGTCCCTATGACGTGCGGCGCAACGCCCGATCGGCTTTTGCCGGCCTCGAAGGCCGCGTCGGACCTGGAGATATCCAGTTCAATGTGCGCCATGATTCGGTCGGCACGTTGCAGGAAAACACGGGTTATCTCGGATATGGCCTACCCGTCACCGAGCATGTCAAACTGATCGCCAATTTGTCGACCGCTTTCAATGCACCGCCGCTGGGGTACCTGTTTGCGCCGGGTTTTGGCAATCCAGCGCTGCGACCGGAGAAGGCGCGCAGCAAGGAGCTTGGCCTGCAATATGAACAGGCTGGGCATCTCGCGCGTGTGACCCTGTTCGACACCCGGGTCACGGATCAGCTTGTCTACGACAACACTACATTTGCATTTGCCAACATCGCCCGCACCCGGAACCAGGGCGCAGAGTTGTCCTACAAAGGCCGTATCGGCAATACCGACCTGCGGGCCAGTCTGACCGTTCAGGACCCGACCGACGAGCTCACTGGTCAGACTTTGCGGCGGCGAGCCCGCCAAATGGCATCGTTCGGATTGTCCCACCCGGTGGGACCATGGCGATTCGACGGAAACCTCCGCTACAGCGGTGAGCGCCCGGATGGGGTAAATACGAGGCTGGCGGCCTACTCGGTACTGGACATGTCGCTGTCGTACCAGTTGTCGCGGGAGTGGGTGCTCAAGGGACGTCTGGACAATGTGACCGACAAACGGTACCAGACCGCCAACCAATACAACCAGACTCCGCGCAGCTTGTATGTGGGTGTGACCTGGACGCCTGTGTTGGGGTTGTAGACCACTTGTGATGCCGATGGCTGAAGCGATACCCACCACCGATGGCCACGCGCTGGGCCCGCAGCGCATCGTGTGCCTGACCGAGGAGACCACCGAGTGGTTGTATCTCCTCGGACAGGAGCACCGCATCGTCGGCATCTCCGGATACACCGTGCGGCCGCGCCGGGCCCGCCAGGAAAAGCCGCGGGTCAGCGCCTTCCTGACCGCCAAGATCGACAAGATCCTGGCGCTTGAGCCCGACTGCGTGTTCGGTTTCTCCGACCTGCAGGCCGACATCGCGTCGGCCTTGATCCGGCACGGGGTGCAGGTGACGGTGTTCAACCAGCGCAGCGTGGAGTCGATCTTCTCGATGATGTACCAGGTCGCCGCGATGGTCGGACAGGCGCAGGCGGGGCTGGAGCAGATGACCGCGATGCGCGCCGGGCTCGACTCGATGCGCGCTGCGGCTGCGGCACTGGCGCGCCGGCCCAGGGTGTATTTCGAGGAGTGGGACGAACCGGCGATCAGCGCCATCCGCTGGGTTTCGGAACTGACGGGTATTGCCGGCGGCGACGACTGCTTTCCAGAGCTGGCCAGCCAGGCCATGGGGCGGGACCGCATCATCGCCGACCGCGACGAGATCGTGCGGCGCGACCCGGACATCATCATCGGCTCCTGGTGTGGCAAGAAGTTCCGTCCCGAGACGGTGGCGGCTCGGCCGGGTTGGGCCGGTGTACGCGCGCTGCGCGATCGGCAGATCTTCGAGATCAAGTCCGCCGACATTCTGCAGCCCGGCCCGGCTGCGCTGACCGATGGCGCCGCACAATTGCACCGCATCGTGATGGACTGGGCGCAGCGCCATGGTTGATGCAACGCTGCGATCGAACGCCTCGGGCTGGCCAGCGTGCCGGATTCCGGTGCTCAATGTGCGGGCGATGCTGCTGGTGTGCTGCCTGCTTTTTTTCGGCGCTGGCGCCGGTGCGCTCGAGATCACCGACGACCGTGGCGTGCGTGTGACCATTGCCGGCGTGCCGGCGCGTATCGTCAGTGTCTATCCCTCGCTGACTGAAATGGTGTGCCAGCTCGGTCAATGCCAGCGCCTGGTCGGCGTGGACCGCTACTCCAATTTTCCGGAGTCGGTGCGCAAATTGCCGCGCGTCGGCGGCGGTATGGACCCCAGCGTCGAGGCCATCGTGGCATTGCGCCCCGATCTGGTTCTGCTGGCGACCTCCTCGCCGGTGCCCGCGCGCCTGGAGTCGCTGGGCCTGGTGGTACTGGCGTTCGAGCCCAAGCGGTACGCCGACGTGCGCCGGGTGCTGGACCAACTCGGCCGGGTCCTCGATGCCGGGCCGCAGGCGCAGCAGGCGTGGCGTGCGATCGAGTCCGGCGTGGCCGCGGCGGCGCAGTCCTTGCCGCCATCGGCACGCGGCAAGCGCGTGTATTTCGAGGTCAACGCCGCGCCCTATGCTGCCGGTGAGTCCTCGTTCATCGGCGAGACGCTGCAGCGCCTGGGCCTTGCCAACATCGTGCCGGCGCCACTGGGGCCCTTTCCGCGCATCAACCCCGAATTCGTCGTGCGCGCCGATCCGGATCTGATCATGATCGGCGACGCCAGCTTCACCGGCATGGTTCAGCGCCCAGGCTGGGCGCGGATGCGCGCCATCGCCGAAAAGCGGGTCTGCGTGTTCGATCCGGCCCAGGCCGATGTGATGGTTCGGGCCGGTCCGCGTATCGCCGAGGCTGCGCATGCCATGGCCCGGTGCGTAATAAGTCACCTGCCGTGACGGTTCAGCCCGATTTCGCGTTGCGCCAGCAGGCGCGATGGCCCTCGGTGGTGGCAGGCGCCTTGCTGGCGCTCTCGTGCCTGCTGTTGCTGCTGGCCGCCGCCATTGGCAGTACCGGCCTGGAAAGCCTGACCACGCTGCGCGACGACCCGGTGGCATTGCAGATCATCCGTGACATCCGGGCACCACGCGCACTGGGCGCGTGGCTGGCCGGCGCCCTGCTCGGCCTGGCGGGTGCGATCGCGCAAGGCCTGTTCCGCAACCCGCTGGCCGACCCGTACCTGCTGGGAAGCGCGTCGGGCGCATCGCTCGGCGTCGCCGTGGCATTGGTGGCGATGAGCGCGACGCCTTATGCCGGTGCCTGGCTACCCCGGCTGGGCCTGACCGGTGCCGCGTTCGTTGGCGCCACCGGCGCGGTGTTCCTGACACTGACGCTGGCGCGGGGCGTGCACCAGACGATGCGGCTGCTGCTCGCCGGTGTCGTGGTGGGTGTGGTGCTGGGTGCGCTCGGCTCGCTGGTCATGATGATGCAGCCGGAAGTGATGTTGTCGATGCAGGCCTTCATGCTGGGCAGCACCGCAT
>CAZADK010000172.1:5889-8149 GCA_964483855.1 uncultured Rhodoferax sp. | reverse complement strand
TGGCTGTGCCTGGGCATCGTTGCCCTGGCGTTGGCCGCGTCGAGTGCCGTGGCCTTGCACCTCTTGCGCATCGGTTACAAGATCCGCAGTTGATCTGGATCCAGCCATGACTGCCGACGAACTCAAATCCATCATCACCGCGGGTTTGCCCTGCACCCACTGCGAACTCGAAGGGGACGGCCGCCACTGGTATGCCACCATCGTCTCGGATGCGTTCAAGGGCAAACGACCGATCGCCCGCCACCAGATGGTCTATGCGACGCTGGGTGCCAAGATCCAGACCGATGAGGTGCACGCGTTGTCGATGAAGACCATGACCAACGCCGAGTGGGCATCGCATGGATAAGCTGCTGATCCGCGGCGGACGCACACTCAGCGGCGTGGTATCGGTTGCCGGCGCCAAGAATGCCGCGCTGCCCGAGTTGTGCGCCAGCCTGCTGACGCCCGAGGTGGTCACGCTCGACAACGTACCCCATCTGCAGGACGTCACCACCATGACGCGCCTGATCCGAAACATGGGCGTGACCATCGATCGCGGCGCGGACGATGCCGTTCGCATAGACGCCAGCACGCTGACATCGCCCGAAGCGCCTTACGAACTGGTCAAGACCATGCGCGCGTCGGTGCTGGCGCTCGGTCCCCTGCTGGCCCGCTTCGGCGAGGCCACGGTGTCGTTGCCCGGCGGTTGCGCCATCGGTTCGCGGCCGGTGGACCAGCACATCATGGGCCTGACTGCGATGGGCGCCGACATCGTGGTCGAGCACGGCTACATGATCGCCCGCTTGCGCAAGGGCCTGTGCCGGCTCAAGGGCGCGCGGATTGCAACCGACATGGTGACCGTGACCGGCACCGAGAATTTCCTGATGGCGGCGTCCTTGGCCGATGGCGAGACCGTATTGGAAAACGCGGCTCAGGAACCCGAAATCAGCGACCTGGCCGAAATGCTGATCGCCATGGGGGCCAACATCCAGGGTCATGGCACCAGCCACATCGTGGTGCAGGGGGTGCCTGCACTGCACGGTTGCCGGCACCGGGTGGTGGCAGACCGGATCGAGGCCGGAACTTTCCTGTGTGCAGTGGCCGCCACCGGCGGCGACGTGTTGCTGGCCCATGGGCGGGCCGACCACCTGGAGGCGGTGATCGAAAAGCTGCTGGCCGCCGGAGCCCAGGTCGAGGCTGTCGATGGCGGCATCCGGGTGCGCTCAAGCGGGCGGCTGCGAGCACAGAGTTTCCGTACCACCGAATATCCCGGATTTCCAACCGACATGCAGGCCCAGTTCATGGCGCTCAATTGTGTTGCCGAAGGTACCGCGACGGTGACCGAAACCATCTTCGAGAACCGGTTCATGCATGTCAACGAACTGGTGCGCCTGGGCGCCCAGATCCAGATCGACGGCCGGCGCTCGGTCGTGCAGGGTGTGCCGACCCTGTCCGGCGCGAACATCATGGCAACCGACCTGCGCGCCTCGGCCAGCCTGGTCATTGCCGGCCTGGTGGCCGATGGCCAGACCGTGGTCGACCGCATCTACCACCTGGACCGCGGCTACGACAAGATGGAGTCCAAGCTGCGTGCGCTGGGGGCCGACATCGAACGTGTCTCGGCGTAGTGGGGCAGTGCAGATGATCACGTTGGCACTGTCCAAGGGGCGTATCTTCGACGAAGCACTTCCGCTGCTGGCCGCCGCTGACATCGTCGTACAGGGCGACCCGGAGCAATCCCGCAAACTCATTCTGGAGACCAATCGGCCGGATGTCCGCGTGCTGGTCGTGCGCGCCACCGATGTGCCGACCTATGTGCAATACGGCGGCGCGGACATGGGCATCACCGGTCTCGATACCTTGCTCGAACATGGCAGCGATGGCCTGTACCAGCCGCTGGACCTGCAGATCGCGCGTTGCCGCATCAGCGTGGCCGTGCGTGAAGGTTTCGACTATGCGTACAGCGTGCGCCAGGGTTCGCGCCTGACCGTGGCCACTAAATACATGGCGATTGCGCGCAATTTTTTTGCCACCAAGGGTGTCCATGCCGACCTGGTCAAGTTGTATGGCAGCATGGAACTGGCGCCGCTGACCGGGCTGGCCGACGCGATCGTTGACCTGGTGTCCACCGGCGGCACCTTGCGTGCCAATCGCCTGGTCGAGGTCGAGCACATCATGGATGTCAGCTCGCGCCTGGTGGTCAACCAGGCTGCGCTCAAGCTCAAGCAGGCGCCGATCCGTCGCATCAACGAAGCGTTCGATGGTGCGCTCCGCCGTCAGT
>CAZADK010000172.1:0-5879 GCA_964483855.1 uncultured Rhodoferax sp. | reverse complement strand
GCACAGATGCCGCGATCGAGGACCGGGTTGTGGGTATCCTGGCCGACGTGCAGCAGCGCGGCGACGCCGCGGTGCTCGAATACACGGCACGGTTCGATGGTGTGCGAGCCGAGTCCATGGCGCAGCTCGAGCTCGGCAACGAGGACCTCGCAGCCGCCTTCGATCAGATTCCTGCAATTCAGCGCGACGCTTTGCTGTTCGCTGCCGAGCGGGTCCGCAGTTACCACCAGGCCCAGAAGCAGGCCAGCGGGGAGAGTTGGAGCTACCGCGACGCCGATGGCACGCTGCTGGGTCAGAAGGTCACGCCGCTGGATCGGGTCGGTATCTATGTGCCGGGTGGCAAGGCTGCCTATCCGTCGTCGGTCCTGATGAACGCGATTCCCGCGAATGTGGCCGGTGTGCAACAGATCGTGATGGTCGTGCCGACCCCGGCGGGCAAGGACAGCGTGGACGGATCAGGCCAACGCAACCCCCTGGTGCTGGCTGCGGCCCACGTGGCCGGCGTCTCGCGCGTATTTACCATCGGTGGTGCGCAGGCGGTGGCGGCATTGGCGTATGGCACGGCGACCGTGCCCCGGGTCGACAAGATCACCGGCCCGGGCAATGCCTATGTGGCGGCGGCCAAGCGCCGGGTGTTCGGCGTGGTGGGTATCGACATGATTGCCGGTCCGAGCGAGATCCTGGTGCTGGCCGACGGCTCCGCGCCGGCGGACTGGGTCGCGATGGACTTGTTCAGCCAGGCCGAACACGATGAAATGGCGCAGAGCATTCTGTTATGCCCAGACGCCGCCTACATCGACCGGGTGCAGGCCGCGATCGACCGCCTGTTGCCGACGATGGTGCGACGCGACACCATTGCAGCCAGCCTCAACAGCCGCGGGGTGCTGGTGCACACCCGCTCCATGGAGGAAGCCTGTGCGATCAGCAACCAGGTCGCACCCGAACATCTGGAAGTCAGCAGCGACGACCCCCATCGCTGGGAACCGTTGCTGCGCCATGCGGGCGCCATCTTCCTGGGTGTATACACCAGCGAGAGCCTCGGTGATTATTGCGCCGGCCCCAATCACGTGTTGCCCACCGGCGCGACGGCCCGGTTTTCCAGCCCGCTGGGTGTTTACGATTTCCAGAAACGCAGCAGCCTGATCGAGGTCAGCGCGACTGGCGCACAGACGCTGGGCAGGGTCGCCTCCGTGCTGGCCCATGGTGAAGGTTTGCAGGCCCATGCGATGGCGGCCGAAATGAGGTTGAAATGACCCCCCCGGCCCTGGCGAACCGGTGGCGCTGCGCGCAGCGCCGCGGCACGAACCTGCGTGGTGCGATGCTGGCCTGTGTGCTTGCCGTGTGCGCGGGCCAGGTTTCGGCGATCAGCATCCGCGAGTTGCGTGCGCTGGAGCAGACCGACAAGGACCATGGTGAGGTCTATGTGCAGTACTACCTCGTCGGCGCCATGGAAGGCGCACTCGAGGCCCACGCGCACGCGGTCCGTGCGGGCGCCAAGCCATTGATGTGCCTGAACGGCCGGCGGCTCGAGCCGCGCATGGCCAAGCCCCTTTATGACGGCGAATTGCGGCGCAATGCAGGTTTGTACGAGGCCGACATGCCGGTGCAACTGGTGCTTGTCAACGCGCTGGTGAATGCCTATGTCTGCTGACGGCCCGCTCTGCCGCTCCTACGCCGCTGGCACCCGGACTTCGAACGGCCCGGCACCGACATGAACCAGTTCAGCCTGCCGTTGCCTGAACGCATCGCCCGCCACATCCGTCAGGACGTGGTGTCCATGCATGCCTATGCGGTGCAGGAGTCGACCGGCCTGGTCAAGCTCGACGCGATGGAGAACCCGCATCGCCTGCCCGAACCACTGCAGCAGGAACTCGGGCGCCGCCTCGGCGCGCTGGCGCTGAATCGGTATCCAGGCACACGGGTGCATGATCTGCGCCAGGCGCTCAAAGCCCATGCGCAGGTGCCGGCGGGGTTCGATCTGATGCTGGGCAACGGTTCCGACGAACTGATCTCGCTGCTGGCCATGGCCTGCGATGTTCCCGGTGCCACCATCCTGGCGCCGGTCCCCGGTTTTGTCATGTATGCGATGAGCGCACAGTTGCAGGGCCTGCGATTCGTCGGTGTGCCGCTGACGGCCGATTTCGAACTCGATCCGGCGGCTATGCTGCAGGCGATCGAACAGCATCACCCGTCGATCGTCTACCTGGCCTATCCGAACAACCCGACCGCCAACCTGTGGGACGACGCGGCGGTCGAATCGATCATTGCGGCCGCGCCGGGCTTCGTCGTGATCGACGAGGCTTACCAGCCCTTTGCCGGCCGTAGCTACATTGATCGGCTGCCGCGCCATCCACATGTCCTGCTGATGCGCACCATGAGCAAATTTGGCCTGGCGGGCGTACGTATCGGATATCTGATCGGCCCCGAGGCCCTGGTCGCCGAAGTGGACAAGGTGCGGCCGCCCTACAACGTGTCGGTGCTCAATGCCGAGTGCGCCCTGTTTGCGCTTGAACACCGCGACACGTTTGCGGCGCAGGCGCGCGAGATCGTCGCGCAACGAGCCTGGTTGGTTGAACAGTTGTCCGCGTTACCCGGTGTTCAGGTGTTTCGCAGCGACGCCAACATGATCCTGGTGCGATTGCCGAGCGGTGCGCAAGGCGGCAGCGAGGCCGCGGCGGCGGCATTTGCCGGCATGCGTGCACGCGGCGTGCTGGTCAGGAATGTCTCCGGCGTGCATCCCTTGCTGGCCAACTGCCTGCGGCTGACCGTGGGCCTGGTCGAGGAAAATCGCGCCATGCTGGCCACGCTGAAGGAATGCCTATGACGACCGCCCCCACCGTGACCTCCGTGGCACCTCGCGCCGCGCAGGTCACCCGCGATACTGCTGAAACCCGCATCGCGGTGCGACTGGCCCTCGATGGAAGTGGACGCGCGCAACTGCATACCGGTATCGGCTTCTTCGATCACATGCTGGACCAGATCGCACGCCATGCGTTGTTGGACCTGGAGATCCAGGCCGAGGGCGACCTGCATATTGACGGCCACCATACGGTGGAGGACGTCGGCATCACGCTCGGCCAGGCCGTGCACCTGGCACTGGGCGATCGCAAGGGCATCCGCCGTTTTGGCCACGCCTATGTGCCGCTGGACGAGGCGCTGAGCCGGGTCGTGATCGACTTCTCAGGGCGTCCGGGACTGGTCATGCAGGTCCCGTTCACCAGCGGGATGATCGGCACCTTCGACAGCCAGCTTGCGCACGAGTTCTTCCAGGGATTCGTCAACCATGCGTTCGTCACGCTGCACATCGACAACCTGCGGGGGGAAAACGCCCACCACCAGTGCGAGACGGTGTTCAAGGCGTTTGCCCGTGCCCTGCGCCAGGCGGTCGAGGTCGATCCGCGCGCGGCCGGCACGATTGCATCGACCAAAGGCTCGCTCTGAAACGCCATGGCAGGTTCTTGTCGGCGTGCGCCAGCGATCTATCCCGTCGGTTTTTCGTCCCATTACCTTCATTGACAGTCGATGGGATACGCCCACAACAAATCGGTTGCAGTCGTCGATTACGGCATGGGCAACCTGCGGTCGGTGGCCCATGCGGTGCAGGTTGCCGCGGCCGGTGATGGTCACCAGGTGTTCGTGACCTGCGACCCGGATCTGATTCGGGCGGCCGAGCGTGTGGTGTTGCCCGGCCAGGGGGCGATCTCGGACTGTATGCGTGAACTGCGTGAGTCCCGGTTGCTCGCGCCGGTGCTCGAGGCGGCGCGCAACAAGCCGCTGTTCGGTGTGTGTGTCGGCATGCAGATGTTGCTGGACCACAGCCAGGAGGGTCGGCGGGGCGACGACGGCAGCGGCACGGACGGTTTGGGGTTGATTCCCGGCCGGGTGGTGCGATTCGACCTGCAGGGCAGCTTGCAGGCCGATGGAAGCCGTTACAAGGTGCCGCAGATGGGCTGGAACCAGGTGTTTCAGACCGGTCACGGCGGACCGGTGCATGCCTTGTGGAGCGGTATTGCTGACGCCAGCCACTACTATTTCGTGCACAGTTATTACGCCATACCGTCTGATGCGCGCCACAGCGCGGGCGAAGCGGACTATGGTGGGCGCTTTACGGCGGCGGTTGCACGCGATAATATTTTCGCCACCCAATTCCATCCTGAAAAGAGTGCTGACCAAGGCCTCGCGCTATATCGAAACTTCCTTCGCTGGAAGCCCTGATCCCCCTCCCCAGCCCGGCGCCGCGCATCATGCTGCTTATTCCCGCGATCGATCTGAAAGATGGCCACTGTGTTCGCCTCAAGCAAGGCGACATGGACCAGTCCACCGTATTCGGTGAGGATCCTGCGGTGATGGCGCGTAGCTGGGTCGCCAAAGGAGCGCGCCGCCTGCATCTGGTCGATCTGAACGGGGCATTCGCCGGTCATCCCAAGAATGAAGTGGCGATCAGGCGCATCCTCAAGAATGTCGGCAGCGAGGTGGACGTGCAACTGGGCGGTGGCATCCGTGATCTCGACACTATCGAGCGTTATCTCGATGCCGGCCTGCGCTACGTCATCATTGGCACGGCGGCGGTCAAGAACCCGGGCTTCCTGCAGGACGCCTGCACCGCGTTCGGCGGGCACATCATCGTCGGCCTCGATGCCAAGGACGGCAAGATTGCTACCGACGGCTGGAGCAAGCTGACTCGCCACGATGTCGTCGACCTGGGTAAGAAGTTCGAGGATTACGGCGTCGAATCCATCATCTACACCGATATTGGCCGCGATGGCATGTTGTCCGGCATCAATGTCGAAGCGACCGTCAAGCTGGCACAGGCCTTGAAGATACCGGTCATTGCATCGGGCGGCCTGAGCAGCATGGCCGATATCGAAGCCTTGTGCGAGGTCGAGGGCGAGGGCGTCGAGGGCGTGATCTGCGGGCGTGCCATCTACAGCGGGGGACTCGATTTCGCCGCCGCCCAGGCGCGTGCCGACGAGCTCAACGGCTAACTGCGGCGCGCCGCGTCCGATGCTGGCCAAGCGCATCATTCCTTGCCTGGACGTCACCGGAGGGCGGGTCGTCAAGGGTGTTAATTTCGTCGAGTTGCGCGACGCCGGCGATCCGGTCGAAATCGCCGCCCGTTACAACGAGCAGGGTGCCGACGAGCTCACTTTCCTCGACATCACTGCCACCAGTGACGGGCGTGACCTGATCCTGCACATCATCGAAGACGTCGCCAGCCAGGTTTTCATCCCGCTGACGGTTGGCGGCGGCGTGCGCAGTATCGACGATGTGCGCCGGTTGCTCAATGCCGGTGCCGACAAGACCAGCTTCAATTCGGCCGCGATCGCCCGCCCCAGCCTGATCGATGAGGTCTCGGGTAGATACGGTTCGCAATGCATCGTGGTGGCCATCGGCTCCCAGGCGCTGTTCTTCAAGCGCCGCGCGGCCCTTGACGAAAAGCGCCTGGGAGCCGATGGCCTGCCGGTCGGCCCGGGCTGGGATGTTTACAGCCATGGCGGACGCACCAACACCGGGCTTGACGCCTTGGGCTGGGCCGCGGAGATGGCGCGGCGCGGCGCGGGCGAGATCCTGCTGACGAGCATGGATCGCGATGGCACCAAGTCCGGCTTTGATCTGAATCTGACGCGTGCGGTCAGCGACATGATCGACATCCCGGTCATCGCATCGGGCGGCGTCGGCAACCTGGACCACCTTGCCGATGGCATCACGCTCGGCGGTGCCGACGCCGTGCTGGCGGCCAGCATCTTCCACTACGGCGATTACAGCGTGCTGCAGGCCAAGCAGCATCTGCGCAGCCGGAACATCGCAGTGCGTATCTGAGCGCGCCCCCAGCCCTGGCTTCGCCAGGCCCCCCAGGGGGGTGCGAGGAAACTTGGGGC
>CAZADK010000171.1:0-8166 GCA_964483855.1 uncultured Rhodoferax sp. | reverse complement strand
CCTCATGAGCGTGTGCGGGCCGGCAAGCCGACGGGATTGCCATGAATTACCACCTCTTATCCGGTCATTGGCGCGGGGAGAGTGCAGAATAATCAGATGTGTACCCCGTATCGAGGATGAACTGTGGCCACCAAACCTGCTGAAGCTGCCGCCGCGCCACCGAAGAGCAAGAAATTGCTGCTGATCGTGTTGGCGGTCGTATTGTTCGTTGTGCTGGCGGTTCTTGGAACGATCATGTATGTCAACAAGCAACGGGCGGCGGCCGAATTCGGCGACGTGCAAGCGCCTGCGGCGGCCCGGCATGTGGAGACCGGGCCGCCGACCTACCTGCCGCTCGACAACATGGTGGTGAACCTGGCTGATCCTGGCGGCGAGCGGGTGGCACAGATCGGCGTCACGCTGGAGTTGCAAAACGCTGCCGCTGTCGAACGGGTCAAGCAGTATCTGCCGACGATCCGCAGCAGCATCCTGATGCTGGTGTCGCAACGCACATCGGAAGATCTGCTGAAGATCGAGGGCAAGGAGAAGCTTGCCAAGGACATCCTGCGCGAGGCATCGGAACCTTTTGGCGGCATTGAAGAGGATGAAGTCGAGCCTGATGCCGCCAAGAACGGCAACAAGCCGAGGTCGAACCGCAAAGTGCGCCGCGCGCCGGTGGACCAGCCGGTCCAGCGGGTGTTGTTCTCCAGTTTCATTGTGCAATAGCATGAGCTGCGGTACCGACCATGTCTGAATCGTTCCTGTCCCAGGAAGAAGTCGATGCCCTGCTCGAGGGTGTCACCGGCGAGAGCCAGCAGGAAGTCGAGCAGGCAGCGCAAAAGGGTGAAGTCCGGCCATACGACATTTCGAGCCAGGAACGCATCGTCCGTGGGCGCATGCCGACGATGGAAATCGTCAACGAGCGGTTCGCGCGCAATTTGCGACTGGGGTTGTTCAACCTGATCCGGCGCACGCCCGAGGTATCGATCGGATCGATCGCGGTCCAGCGTTTCGGCGCCTTCCTGCGTGAGTTGTCGGTGCCGACCAATTTCAACATCATGGCGGTGCGTCCGCTGCGGGGCAATTGCCTGATCGTGTGCGAGCCGGCGCTGATCTTCGGCATCATCGACACCTTGTACGGCGGCACCGGCAAGTTCCAGACCCGCATCGAGGGGCGGGATTTTTCCGCCACCGAGCACCGCGTCATCGCCCGCCTGGTCAAGGTCGTCGCCGAGGAGTACAAGAAAGCCTGGAAGGGCATCTACCCGATCGACCTGGAGTACCAACGTTCGGAGATGCAGCCGCAGTTCGCCAACGTGGCCACGCCCAGCGAGGTCGTGATCTGCACCGCGTTCCAGCTCGAGATCGGGGAGGTTGCCGGTGCAGTGCATTTCTGCATGCCCTACGCGACGCTGGAGCCGATCCGCGATGTGCTGTATTCGTCGACCCAGGGCGATTCGATGGAGGTCGATCGGCGCTGGGTCAATGTATTGACGCAGGAGATCCAGGCGGTCGAGATCACGATGGTGGCTGAACTGGCGCGTACCCGGGCCACGGTCGAGCAATTGCTGGCGATGAAGAAAGGTGACTTCATCGAGCTCGATCGGGCGCCGAGCATCCAGGCGTCGATCGACGGGGTGCCGATGTTCGAATGCCAGTACGGCACCCACAATGCCAAATATGCGATCCGGATCGATAAGAGCCTGAGGGGTTTCGATCTGGACTGGATGGGAGACAGACATGGCAACTGACGAACCGCAACGGCCTTCAGGCGCTGCCGGTGATGGCGCGCCCGGCGAGGGCGATTGGGCCGAGGCACTGGTGGATCAGAGGAACGCAACCGAGGGGCAGGACGAGGCCGGCGGCGTCTTGTCTGGAGATTCCACCCGGCCCTTGCATGGGGCAGGCGGCGGCGGTGATGCGCCGGTCAACGACATCAACATGGTGCTGGACATACCGGTCCAGTTGTCGGTGGAACTCGGCCGCACCCGGGTATCGATCAAGCACATTTTGCAACTGGGGCAGGGTTCGGTGGTGGAGCTCGACGCATTGGCGGGCGAACCGATGGATGTGCTGGTGAACGGTTATCTGATTGCGCAAGGCGAGGTGGTGGTGGTGAACGACAAGTTCGGCATCCGCCTGACCGATGTGGTGACGCCATCCGAGCGGCTGCGCCGTATCAACAAGGGCTGAATCCGGCATGACGCAGACATTGCTCACGGTCGCGGCCTTCGTGTTGCTGCTGGCGATGGTGCCGATGGGTATCAAGTGGCTGCAGGCGCGCTCGGTCGTGGCCGGTCCAGCTGCGGGCGCTGCGAACCGGGTGCTGTCCGCGGTCGCGGTGGGGCCGCAGCAACGGGTCGTGACTGTCGAGGTGGGGCCGCCAGGGGCACGAGTGTGCCTGGTGCTGGGCGTGACCGCGCAGTCGATCGCCTGCCTGCACACCGTTGCGTCCCAGCCGGCTGCGGAGCGTTTCGACCTGACCGCCCTGACCCAGCCGCCGGCGTCGACGGCCGCGCGGCCCTGAAGGACGCATCGCGTGTCGGGCCTGAATCCATTCTGGGGCAAGCGCAGCCTGCCCAATGCCATCCGCCACGCCACGGTGCTGGTAGCTGGATGGATGCTCCATGGCGTGGCGTTGGCGCAGCAGCAGGCCGGCCAGTTGCCGCTGCTGGTGGGCAGCGGGCCCGGCGGCACCAGTTTCTCGGTGCCGATCCAGACCCTGTTGTTTTTCACCGCCTTGTCCTTCCTGCCGGCGGTGCTGCTGATGATGACCGGATTCACCCGTATCGTCATCGTGTTGTCTTTGCTGCGCCAGGCGCTGGGCACCCAATCGTCGCCGCCGAACCAGGTCATCGTCGGCCTGTCGTTGTTCCTGACCGTGTTCGTGATGGGTCCCACGCTGGACCGGGTCTATGAAGATGCCTATCTGCCGTACAGCAAGAATACGATTCCGTTCGAGCAGGCTCTGGAGAAGGCAGAAGTGCCGATGCGCCAGTTCATGGCCAAGCAGACCCGGCAGTCGGATCTGGCGCTGTTTGTCCGGCTGGCCAAGCTCCCTGCCGGTGCCACGGCCGAAACCGTCCCGATGCGGGTGCTGGTGCCGGCATTCGTGACCAGTGAGCTCAAGTCGGCGTTCCAGATCGGGTTCATGATCTTCATACCGTTCCTGGTGATCGACATCGTTGTGGCCAGTGTGCTGATGTCGCTGGGCATGATGATGCTCTCGCCGGTGCTGGTGGCGCTGCCATTCAAGCTGATGTTGTTCGTGCTGGCCGATGGCTGGAACCTGCTGGTCGGTTCGCTGGCCGCGAGTTTCGCACCTTGAACGCACAAGAGGTGGCCGGTTGAACGCGCAGATGGTGTTGACGATGGGGCAGGATGCCTTGCTGACGCTGTTGATGGTGTCGGCGCCGATCCTGGGCATCGTGTTGCTGGTGGGGCTGGTGATCAGTCTGTTCCAGGCCATCACGCAGATCAACGAGGCGACATTGACCTTCATCCCCAAGCTGGTCGCCGCGATGCTGGCGCTGGCGATTGCCGGGCCCTGGATGCTCAGCATACTGGTGGATTTCATCCGGCGCACGATCGAGACGATTCCCGGCTCGTTGATCTGACGCCGGAGGCTCGACCGTGATCTCGATTTCCGAAGCGCAGATCATGGGTTGGTTGTCGCCGATCCTGTGGCCATTCCTGCGTGTGCTGGCCGTGTTCACGGCAGCTCCGGTGTTCTCGTCGCGCGCGTTCCCGATGCGCGCGAAGATCGGGTTGGCCTTTCTGGTGGCGTACGCGGCCCAGGCCAGCATGCCCGATCAGCCGGTCATCGACATCAACGGCCCCGACGCATTGGGCGCGGTAGTGCAGCAGGTCGGGATCGGCCTGGCGATCGGATTTGCGGCGCGCCTGATTTTCGGTGCGTTCGAACTGGCCGGGCAGATCGTAGGTTTCCAGATGGGCCTGGGTTTTGCGGCTTTTTTCGATCCGTCCACCAGTGCCCAGTCCAGCGCGATGGGGCGCTTTTACAACAACATGGCAGTGTTGCTGTTCATCGTGATGAACGGCCACCTGGTGGTGTTGATGGCGGTGATGCACAGCTTCACGGCGTTTCCGATCGACCAGAACTTCCTGGTGGCGTTGAAGGAACTCGGTATGTACCGGCTGGGCGCGGACCTGTTCGCCAGTGCGTTCTGGATATCGCTGCCGGTGGTGGCGATGCTGATGTTCGCCAACCTGGCGCTGGGCATCGTCTCGCGGGTTGCGCCGCAGATGAACATCTACGCGATCGGTTTCCCGATCACGCTGTCAGTCGGCCTGATCGGTGTGGCGGTGGCGCTACCCATGCTGGAGCAGCCTTTCTCCGCGCTGCTGCAGCGCATGATGGATCTGTTCAACCGCTGAAGCGGCAATTGCCTCTCACGCCCTCAGACCATGTTGTTGCGGATGGCGTAGACCGTCAGCTCTGCATTGTTGGACAACTTGAGTTTTTCCAGCACACGGGAACGATAGACACTCACCGTCTTGGGGCTGAGCATCAGTTCGGTGGCGATGTCTGACAGGCGCTTGCCCGAGGCAATCTTGAGCAGGGTCTGCATCTCGCGCTCGGACAGGGACGCGTGCAGTACTTCGTTGACCGGCGCGTGAAGGTTGTCCACCAGCATCTGGGCCACTGCAGGGCTTACGTATTTCTTGCCTTGTGCCACCGTACGCACGGCAGCCACCAGTTCGCTCGGGTCGCCTGCCTTGTTGACATAACCCTGGGCTCCCGCACGCAGGCAGCGGATGGCGTATTGGTCTTCTGGATACATGGAGACGATCAGCACACCGACCTGCACCTCGGCATCTTTCAGGCTGCTGAGCACTTCCAGGCCGCCGCGGCCCGGCAGGCTGAGGTCCAGCACCAGCACGTCGCACGGCGTGGTGCGTAGCGCGTCGCGTACCTCGGAGTAACTGCCGGTCTCGCCGACCACCTGAATGTCGACCGCATCCGCCAGGGTGTCGCGGATGCCGCGGCGCACCACGGCGTGGTCATCACAAAGTATTACGCGGATCATTCTGGTGTTTCCTTGCTTGCCGATTCGCAGGTATCGAGGGGAACGGACAGGATGATGGAGGTGCCCTTGCCGACACCGGTACTGATATCGAGCCAGCCACCGACCGACTTGGCGCGTTCCTGCAGGCCTTTGAGCCCATACGCCTTGGGATTGCCTAGCTTGGCACGGGAAATGCCCTGGCCGTTGTCGCTGACCTCCAGCGTCAGCACGTTACCGCTGTCGGTCAGTTCGATGGTAACCAGGTCACAGCGTGCGTGTTTTGCGATATTGGTCAGGGCCTCCTGGGCGGTGCGATAGGCGGTCAATTGCACCGTTTTGGAAAGTTCATGGTCGTGTTGGCTGGCGCGCAGTACGGTCCGGATGCCAGTACGGCGCTCAAAGCCAGTTGCGAGCCAGTCGACGGCGGCGGTCAGTCCCTGGTCCAGAATGGCTGGGCGCAGATTCATCATGATGCGTTGGCTCGCACCGAGCGCATGCTGGAGCATTTCCGCTGCCGCGTTGACATGGCTCAGCGTCAAAGGGTCGGACTGATGGCGTCCGATCCAGGCCAGATCCAGCTTGGCCGCGGCCAGCGCGCCGCCAATGTCGTCGTGGATCTCGCGCGCGATCGACGCACGTTCCTGTTCGATCGTGGCCTGCAGGTGTTCGGCGAACTCGGCTAACCGACGTTCGGAGACTGCCAGTTCCGCGTCGGCGCGATCCTTGGCCAGGCGGGTCTGTTGTAATTCGATGGCCCGCAACACCACGGGCGCGAGTTTGGCGAGGTTGTCCTTTTGCAGATAGTCGCTCATGCCCAGCTTGATGGCGGCCACGGCGGCAGACTCGCCAATAGCCCCGGACAGGAGGATGAAAGGCGGCGCATTGATTTGGGCCTTCAATGCATCCCAGGCGTCGATGGCGGTGAAGCCGCGCAGTCGGTAATCGGCAACGATGGCGTCGTAGACCTTCGTGTTGGTCTTGTCCTGGAAGTCGGCCAGGGTTTCTACGTGATCGACTGTGAAGTCCAGCCCGGAGCGCACCAGCGCTCGGCGCACCAGCGCGTGGTCCACCGCCGAGTCTTCCAGATGCAGTATCCGTATGGCGCTGTGGGTGGTTTCGTCGTACATGCGGGGCGCGTGGGTCCTGTTGGCAGGGGGCGGCGCTGAGGCCGTCAGCACGGCGGACCGGCAGATCGGCAATCTCTGGGTCGCATCAGGGCAACCACCCGGCGGCGGATTCCTGATAACCTTGTCATGTGCAAATTCTAGTGCCTAGGTCCGGTGCATTGCGAGGGGCAACATCCTGTTGCGCTTCATGGACACGAACTTGCGCATATCGGGCAGTTGTTGGCACCCGGCACGCAGTCCGGTTCTGGGGCGAGGCCCCGCAGCGTGGGCGCGCGATGATGTTGGCGGCGTGTGTCGTATGGTCGACTGCAACGGTCGACCTCGGTCGCGTGCTCCTTGCGCTTGCAGTGGTGTGCCGTTGATGCTGCCCGACGCTATGTTTCTGGACGAGGCGATCGCCAACCTGGACGCGATGGACGCGGAGCTGGGCCGGATCGGCACGCTCGTCGATCCTGATGGTGTGCAAGCGATGTTTCGCCATGCGCATTCGGTCAAAGGCGGTGCGGCGGCATTTGGACTGGATGCGGTGGCTGACCTCATGCATCTGATCGAGTCGGTGCTCGAAGTGTCGCGCCGTTCGGGGGTCCCGCCGGAGCTCGCCGCTGCCGATCTGTTGCATGAGGCTGTCGATGCCGCGCGGCATATGTTGACGGATGGTGGACGGCCGCGTACGCCTGTACTGCAGGCGTTGACGAAGCGGTTGCGTGAACGTGCTCGGGTGCCAGTCCCATCGCAGGGCGCTCGCCTGCTGCGGATCACGGTCCGTTCGCCTGAGCCCGATATCGTGTCAGCTGCCGTCGTCGGACTGTTCAGTGATATCGCCGGGTTGGGCGAGTTGCTATCCTCGGATTCTGGTGTTGGCGAAGAGCGGGCTTTTCTGGTTCGCACTGATGTTTGCGATCAGGAGTTACTCGACCTGCTGGCCATGCATGTGGAGCGCAGCAAAGTGGCGATCGATGCGCCGCCGCTGTCAACTCCATCGGAGAAGTCGTCGATTGCCAATCAAGGCGTTGCGCCGGACATCATCGGCGGTATCGTGCGGGTGGACGCAGCTGAACTTCGGCGTCTGATGCAACTCGCCCGCAGGCTGTCGGAGGGCAGTCTCGTAGCTGATCGCGCTGCTAACCCTCCTGGCGGATCCGCCGAGGAACTCTCGGCGGGCGTGGATATTGGGCAATGGCAGTGCGGTGTCAGGGCTTTGCGTCAAGGACTGGAGAGCCTGGTCCATGGCCCGGTATCGACCATTTTTGCGCGCATCGCGCCCTTGCTGCAGCGGGTGTCTGGGCGCTTGAAAAAGCAGTTCGTCCTGTCGGTAAGCGGCGAGAGTATCCTGCTGGATCGCGTCCTCTTGCAGCGCCTGGCCGATCCGTTGATCCATCTGGTGCGCAACGCCTGCGACCATGGTGTCGAACTGCCGGAGCAACGCTTGGCAATGGGCAAGCCAGCAGACGGGCATATCGAGGTGTCAGCTGGGCGTGAGCCTGGCCTGGTCTGGATATCGGTGCGTGATGATGGCGCGGGTCTGTCCCGCGAAAAAGTGCTGCAGGCTGCCCGCACGCGGGCGATTCCGGTGCCTGCTGGCCTGGACGATCAGGGCGTGTGGCAGTTGTTGTTTGTGCCAGGCCTGACCACGGCCGCTTTTGTCACTGACATATCTGGTCGCGGAGTGGGCATGGATGTCGTGCGGCGCCAGGTTGTCGCCCTGGGAGGGGATGTGACAATCACGTCTTCGGCTGGTCAGGGCACTTGCGTCACCATGTCGATCCCATTGGACGACGCCGGCGGGCCGCATGTTGCAGGATGATCGACTAGGCTTTTGCCTGGCGCGCGGAGAGTGCGTCCCACCTTTGCAGGTTCTGCATCAGGGCTTCTTCGATCTCTGCATCGCGGGCGTGCAACTCGGTGGCGCGGGCGGCGTTTCGCTGGTATAGCGAATCATCTTCCAGCTCGGCTCGTAGTTTTTTCTGCTCCTGCTCGAGCGCGTCGATGGAGTCCAGTATCGTGTCAAACTCGCGCTGCTCTTTGTAGCT
>CAZADK010000170.1:0-8168 GCA_964483855.1 uncultured Rhodoferax sp. | reverse complement strand
GGCCCTGGCTGCGCACACCCAGCCTGGCGCTGGGGATGTGGTACCAGCAGTTGCGCGACTTGTGGTGAAGCCTTCGGCGCCGCAGGCACAATGGAAGGCGTGACAATGGGAGAAACCGATCATGGGTGAAACGCCATGCCTGGTGTGGTTGCCGGCGGACCACCGGCTGCTGGGTGCCGAGGGCCAGCAGATGCCCTACGTCGATCTGGGTGACGAATATGCGCGGGCGGTGCAGCTTGGCGCGCAGGCGCGGCTCGACCCGTCGGCATGCGGTATCCACGGTGATTCATGGAGAACATGATGAGTGACGAAAAGGCGATGAGTTTCAACGACCTCGAACAATGGCTCAACGAGCGCCGGGTGACCGAGGTCGAGTGTCTGGTACCGGACCTGACTGGCGTGGCGCGGGGCAAGATACTGCCGCGCGCCAAGTTCACCGAAGACCGTGGCATGCGCCTGCCACAGGCGGTCGTGGCCATGGGCGTGACCGGCGAGTTCCCGGAAAGCGGGCCATATTACGACGTGATCGATCCCACCGACAAGGACATGCAGTTGCGGCCCGACCCGTCCACCCGACGCCTCGTGCCCTGGGCCTCCGACCCGACGGCGCAGGTGATCCACGACTGTTTCGACCATGATGGCAAGCTGGTGCCGTTTGCGCCGCGCAGCGTGTTGCGCCGGGTGTGCGACCTGTTCGCGGCCGAGGGCCTGCAGCCCATCGTGGCGCCGGAACTCGAGTTCTACCTGACCGCGCGCAATACCGACCCCAATACCTTGCTGCGCCCGCCGGTCGGCCGCAGCGGACGGGCCGAAACCTCGCGTCAGGCCTACAGCATTGACGCGGTCAACGAGTTCGACCCGCTGTTCGAGGAAATCTACGACTACTGCGACAAGATGGAGCTGAACGTGGACACGCTGATCCACGAGGTCGGCGCCGGGCAGATGGAGATCAACTTTTTCCACGCGTCGCCGCTGGGGCTGGCCGACGAGGTTTTTTTCTTCAAGCGCACGGTGCGCGAAGCGGCCTTGCGGCACGACATGTACGCCACCTTCATGGCCAAGCCGATCGAGGGTGAACCCGGCAGCTCGATGCATGTGCACCAGAGCCTGTTGGACAAGGCCAGCGGCAAGAACATCTTCAGCAACCCGGACGGCACGCCGTCACAGGCTTTCATGCACTACATCGGTGGCATGCAGCGGTATGTGCCGGCGGCGATGGTGCTGGTTGCGCCCTATGTGAACAGCTACCGTCGGCTCTCGCGCAACACCGCGGCGCCGATCAACATCGAATGGGGCTACGACAACCGCACCGTCGGCATCCGTTCGCCGATCTCCTCGCCGCAGGCGCGCCGGGTCGAAAACAGGGTCATCGGCGCCGACGCCAATCCTTATGTCGCGCTGGCGATGACGCTGGCCTGCGGTTACCTGGGCCTGAAGAACAAGATCCAGCCCAAGGCGGAGATGAAGGGCGACGCCTACCTGTCGCCGTATTCGCTGCCACGCAGTCTGGGTGAGGCGCTGGACTGGTTGCGCCGCGAGTCCGACCTGCACGACGTGCTGGGCAAGGAGTTCATCACCGTGTATACCGAGGTCAAGGAGCTCGAATTCGACGAGTTCATGAAGGTCATCTCGCCCTGGGAGCGTGAGCACCTGTTGCTGCACGTCTGATGCCGGCGCCGTTGAATGAAAGGAGTCTGCACGTGAACAGCAACGTCGACACCCGCAGGATCCAGCAGATGGACCGCGATCACTTCCTGCATCCCTTCACCGACTTCAAGGACCTCGCCCGCCGGGGCTCGCGGGTCATCGTGCGCGGTGAGGGCATCCATGTCTGGGACTCCGAGGGGGCCCGGTTGCTCGACGCCATGAGCGGTTTGTGGTGCGTGAACGTGGGTTACGGCCGGCGCGAGCTGGCCGATGCGGCACATGCCCAGATGATGACGCTGCCGTTCTACAACAGCTTCTTCCAGACCACCAACGTGCCGGCGACGACACTGGCGGCCAAACTGGCTGAGCTGGCACCGCGCGTGGGCGAGCGCAGCTTCGAACACGTGTTTTATTCATCCAGCGGCAGCGAGAGTAACGACTCCAACGTGCGCATGGTGCGCCGGTACTGGGATTTGCTGGGCCAGCCCCAACGCAAGATGATCATCAGTCGCCGCAATGCGTACCACGGCAGCACCATGGCCGGCGCATCGCTGGGCGGCATGAGTGGCATGCACGCCCAGGGTGACCTGCCGATCCCGAACATCGAGCACATCGAGCAGCCGTATTACTTCGAACTGGGCCAGGACGGCGAGACACGCGACGAGTTCGGCCTGCGCGCGGCGCGCTGGCTGGAAGACAAGATCCTGGCGGTCGGGCCGGACAAGGTCGCCGCCTTCATTGCCGAGCCGGTGCAGGGGGCGGGCGGGGTGATCATTGCGCCCGACACCTATTGGCCCGAGATCCAGCGCATCGTCGACAGATACGGCATCTTGCTGATCAGCGACGAGGTGATCTGCGCCTTTGGCCGGCTGGGCCACTGGTTCGCGTACGAGAAATTCGGCTACAAGCCGGATTTGGTCACGTTCGCGAAGGCGGTCACCAGCGGCTATGTGCCGCTGGGTGGAGTGATGGTGGGCGATCGGGTCGCCAAGGTCCTGATCGAGCGAGGCGGAGAATTCAACCATGGATATACCTACAGCGGGCATCCGGTGGCCTGCGCGGTGGCACTCGAGAACATCGCCATCATGGAGCGCGAACAATTGCCCCAAAAAGTGCGGGGCGAATTGGGCGCCTATTTCGGTCGCCGGTATGCCGAGCTGGGCGACCATCCGCTGGTGGCGTCGGCCGAGGCCTGCGGTTTCGTCGCCGGGCTGGTCCTGGTCAAGGACAAGAAGACCAAGGCCTTGTTCGACGCGAGCGCCGGGGTGGGCATGATCTGCCGCACCCACTGCTTTGACAATGGCGTGATCATGCGCGCCGTGGGGGATCGCATGATCATCGCGCCGCCGCTGGTGATGACGAGTGACCAGATCGACGAGATGATCGGGCTGATCCGCCACGCGCTGGACCTGACGCTCAAGGATCTCAGGACCAGGGGCCTGGCATGAATGTTGCGATATCCTGAAGGGTTGTGGGGGGTTGATCCCGACTGTGGAACACCTTCTGCGGCATGCGAACATGCGCTCCTATAATTTCCCACGCGCCATCGGCTGCCCGACGGTGCGTTTGGCAGACATCGGCAGACTTTTTCAACGGAGAAGCAAGAGTCATGAAACTCTCGATCAAGGTCATTGGCGCTTTCGCGCTGTCCGCCATCCTGTTGGCCGCGTGCGGCAAGAAGGAAGAGGCGCCTGCTCCCGCACCGGCTCCGGTGGCAGCCGCCCCGGCGGCCGCTCCGGCGCCGCCACCTGAGCCGCAAGAGGAAAAAGTTCTCAATATCTACAACTGGCCCGACTACATTCCCGAAGGCATGGTTGCCGCTTTCGAGAAGGAAACCGGCATCAAGGTCAACTACGACACGTTCGAGACCAACGAGGCACTGCATGCCAAACTGGTGGCGGGCAACTCGGGTTACGACATCGTCGTTCCCGGCACCGTATTCGCCAAGCCGCAAATCGAGGGTGGCTTGATGCAGCCACTGGACAAGTCCAAGATCCCGAACCTGGCCAACCTGGAGCCGGCGATCATGAAGACGCTGACCAAGGCCGACCCGGACAACAAGTACCTGGTTCCCTGGGCCTGGGGCTTCACGACGGTGGGTATCAACAAGACCAAGGTCGAGAAGGCCCTGGGCAAGATGCCGATGCCGGAAAACAGCTGGGATCTGGTGTTTGATCCGAAATACACCAGCAAGCTCAAGTCCTGTGGCATTGCCTACCTGGATTCGCCGACCGAGATCATCCCGGTGGCGTTGCACTACATCGGCAAGGACGCCTATTCCAACGATCCGGCCGACTACAAGGCGGCCGCGGATATGTTGGCCAAGGTGCGCAAGGATGTGCGTCTTTTCAGCTCGACGATGATCGACGACGTCTCCAGCGGCAAAGCCTGCGTGGCCATCGGCTGGTCGGGTGACATCAACATCGCGGCCGGTCGCGCCAAGGAGAACAAATCCAAGGATGTGATCGAAGCCTTGCTGCCCAGCACCGGCGCGTTGATCTTCTTCGACACCATGGGCATCACCAAGGACGCCAAGCACCCGAAAAATGCCCATGCGTTCATCGACTTCTATCTGCGGGCCGAGAACGCGGCTGCGATGGCCAACGACATGACCTATCCGACCGGCAACAAGGTGGCCATGGACAAGATCAAGCCGGAGATCGCGGGCAACAAGACAATCTTTGTCGAGTCGGCCTATCTGGAGAAGATGATCCCTCCGGGCAGTTTCACCAACGAAGCGCGTGAAGCCATGGCCACCGCCTACAACGGGTTCAAGAAGGGCAAGTAAACGTCCCGCGTGTTCGCGTCATGGGCTGTTTGTACCTGGTATGAACAGCCCTTTTTGTTGGGACGTCGCCTAACCGAAGCTGGAGCTATGGATGGCAAACAATGACCCGCCAGACGGATTTCTCGTCGCCGAGAAACTGGAGAAACGGTTCGACGAGACACTCGCGGTGGACGACGTTTCGCTGTCGATCGGGCGCGGCGAGATCTTCGCGCTGCTGGGCAGTTCCGGCTGCGGCAAGTCGACCTTGCTGCGCATGCTGGCCGGATTCGAAAAGCCGACCGCCGGCCGCGTGTTGCTCGGAGGGCAGGATATCGCACAGTTCCCGCCGTACGACAGGCCGATGAACATGATGTTCCAGTCGTATGCGCTGTTCCCGCACCTGGACATCTGGGAGAACGTCGCGTTCGGCCTCAAGCGCGAGGGACTTCCCAGGGCCGAGATCAAGCAGCGTGTTGGCGAGATGCTCGATCTGGTGCAGCTCGGGCCTTTTGCCAAGCGCAAGCCGCACCAGCTCTCGGGTGGCCAGCAGCAGCGGGTTGCGCTGGCGCGCAGCCTGGCCAAGCGCCCCAAGCTGCTGCTGCTGGACGAGCCGCTGGGCGCGCTGGACAAGAAGCTGCGCGAGCAGATGCAGGTGGAACTGGTCAACATCATCGAGTCGGTCGAGGTGACCTGTGTCATGGTGACGCACGATCAGGAAGAAGCCATGACCATGGCCAACCGGATCGCGGTCATGAGCAAGGGCAGGGTACTGCAGGTCGGTTCGCCCGAGGAGGTCTACGAACACCCGGCCAATCGTTTCGTCGCCGACTTCATCGGCAATGTCAACCTTTTCGAAGGCCGGCTCAGTGTGGACGAGGCCGATCGCTGCGCCGCGACAACCGGCATCGGAGAAATCCACGTCGGCCACGGCGTCAGCGGCACCTTGAACATGCGCATGGCGGTGGCAGTGCGGCCGGAAAAGATCCAGATCGGCAAGAGCCGGCCGGCGGTGGACAAGAACCTGTTCACCGGCAAGGTCCGGGAAATCGCCTACTTCGGTTCCTACAACACCTTCATCGTGGGCGTCAGCGACGGGTCGCAGATCAGGATCACCGAGTCCAACACCTCGCGCCACGGCCAAAGCGGCATCACCTGGGGTGACGACGTGTTCTTCTGGTGGGAAGACGACGCCGGCATCGTGCTGCGCGACTGAGAGTGTGAAAGGCGCCATGGCCAAGTTCTCACTTCCGATGCCAGGGCGCCGATTCGTCATTGGTGTCCCCTACGCGTGGCTGGTGTTGTTTTTCCTGTTGCCGTTCCTGATCCTGCTGTACATCAGCTTCGTGGACATGGGTAACGACATCCATCCGTTCAAGCCGATCTGGGACACCGAGACCGGTGTGCTCAAGCTCAAATACGAAAATTACTGGTCCATCTTCCGGCGCAGCGAGGACGATGCGCTATTCGACACCATCTACATCGAAGCCTACCTGCGCTCGATCTGGTACGCGTTATGCACGGCCTTGTTGTGCCTGGTGATCGGCTACCCGTTCTCGTACTTCATCGCACGGTCCAAAGCCAGCCTGCGGCCGGCATTGCTGATGATGGTCATGTTGCCGTTCTGGACCTCGTTCCTGCTGCGTGTGTACGCCTGGAAGGGCATCCTGGCCGATCAGGGCATCGTGAACCAGGCCCTGATGTGGCTGGGCATCACCAACGAGCCGATCTTCCTGCTCTACACCAACGTGTCGATGCTGGTGGGCATGACCTATGTCTACCTGCCGTTCATGATCCTGCCGCTGTATGCGACGCTGGTGAAGATGGATTTCCGGCTGCTCGAGGCGGCGTACGATCTCGGCGCCTCGCCGTTCAAGGCGTTCTGGCTGGTGACGGTGCCGTTGTCGCGCTCGGGCATCATCGCGGGCTTCATGCTGGTGTTCATCCCGTCGGTGGGTGAGTTCGTCATCCCCTCGCTGCTCGGCGGCCCGGAAAACATCATGATCGGGCGCGTCGTCTGGGACGAGATGTTCACCAGCAACAACTGGCCGCGCGCCACTGCGCTGGCAGTGATCATGATCGCATTCATCGTGGTGCCGCTCGCCATTTACTACCACTCCACCGGCGAATCGGCCGACAACCGCAAATAGGGGGCCGCCATGACATCCCTGTTGCACAGACATATCAGCAAGCTCTGGCTGGGCATGGTGTTCCTGTTCCTGTACATGCCCTTGTTCTTCATGATGCTGTTCTCGTTCAACGATACCCGGCAGGACGCGCGGTTCACCGGTTTTTCGCTGCGCTGGTACGAGGCGCTGACGCGCGACTCACGCATCGTCGATGGTTTCTGGCTGTCGGTGAAGGTTGCCACCGTCACCGGTGTGTTGTCGGCTGTACTGGGCACCTTTGCCGCCTTTGTGCTGGTGCGTTACCGGCGTTTTCCGGGGCGTACCGTTTTCTCGGGTATGGTCAACGCACCCTTGGTGATGCCCGAAGTCGTGATCGGCTTGTCGCTGTTGCTGCTGATGGTTGGGGCGCAGAATTTCCTGGGCTGGCCGCCGCGGGGCATGTTGACCATCATCATGGGCCACACGCTGCTGGGCATGGCCTATGCGATGGTCGTGATCCAGTCGCGGCTGATGGAGATGGATCGCTCGATCGAGGAGGCCGCGATGGACCTCGGCGCGCGGCCTTACCAGGTGTTTTTCCTGATCACGCTGCCCAACATCGCGCAGGCCATTCTGGCCGCGTTCCTGTTGTCGTTCACGCTGTCGTTCGACGATGTCGTGATCTCGGAATTCCTGTCCGGTCCCGGTGTCAATACCTTGCCGCAGGTCATCTTCGGCTACGCGCGGCGTGGCATCAACCCCACCATCTATGCGGCGGCCACCTTGCTGATCGTGACGGTCACGACGGTCATCATTGCCTACAGCGTCTGGGTCGCGCGCCAGACCCGCCGGCGTGAGCGTGAAATCGCCGCAGCGATGCGCGCCGAGACGACTGCATAGGCCTGAGAGCATCCCATGGCCCTGGCGCGCCGCGTTGTTCGGGGAGAAACACATTTGGTTACTGGCAAATCAATGACTTGGCAGTTTTGTTCCTCATGAGCGTGAGAGGTCTGGGTCGTCGGCAGCAATCTGCGTCGTCTTGCATATTGCCGCCTATCGTTTCGCGATGCGAGCGAGTGGCTTGCTGCGCCGCGTCAAAATTTGCCGTAATGAAGAAAATCGTTTCTTAATGCGGAATAAGTTTCTATCTTGTTGATTTTTATAGGAAAGTTTTTAGTCTTCTATAAGACATAAGAATTGAAGAACTCTTCTATAAGACCTAGAATGCGTCAGCCGCAGGAAGCATGTTGGCCATTGATGCGAATGCCAACCCGTCGATCCGTGCACCTGTTTCTGTCGTCTTTCAATCAACCAAGGAGTGAAGCCATGCCACAAAGCCTCTCGGAGCAACTCAGCCGCGCCCAGCAAATCGACGCGTTGGAAAAAGACTGGGCCACCAACCCGCGCTGGAAAGGCATCGAGCGCGGCTACAGCGCTGCCGATGTGGTCCGCCTGCGCGGATCCTTCCCGATCGAGCACACGCTGGCGCGCCGCGGCTCCGAAAAATTGTGGAACCTGCTGCATACCGAGCCGTATGTGAACTGTCTTGGCGCCCTGACTGGTGGCCAGGCCATGCAGCAGGTGAAGGCTGGCATCAAGGCGATCTACCTGTCGGGCTGGCAGGTTGCCGCCGACAACAACTCCTATGC